>JAJONM010000004.1 GCA_021323415.1 Rickettsiaceae bacterium | reverse complement strand
GGTGGGCAGCATATTAACAAAACTGATAGCGCAATACGTATTACCCATATACCGACTAATATTGTTGTACAATGCCAGAATAGCCGTTCACAGCACAGGAATCGCGCCGAGGCCTATAAAATGTTGCGTGCGCGTCTATACGAAATGGAATTGCAAAAACAGGAAGAAGCCAAAAATGCTGCCAACGAAAGCAAAACTGAAATTGGCTGGGGACATCAGATACGCTCCTACGTCCTGCATCCATATCAGATGGTGAAGGATTTACGCACCGGGTATGAAACCAGTAATACAGCAGGAGTTCTAGACGGTGATATTGATGGGTTTATTAATGCGAGTTTATCGCAGAGGGTTTAAGGATTGATGCAAATTATCCTCGCATTAATTTATTCCAGTCAATTTCAAATCCAACCGCTTGTAGCTCTTGAGCAAGTTTTGTTTTCCAGTCTTCCTTATCCAAAGAAATATAGGCAACACCATCGTAATCTGAAGGTGTTTCAATTTCACCCTTAACTAAAGCTGCAACATGGCTTGAACCAAGTTTTCCAATGAAAAAGCCAAGTTCAAAAATAACATTTTGACGCGCACGAAGTTTAAAATTATCTTGTGCTATTGGTTTTCCATGATCGTCAGGGGTCATAAGAACAATCGCGAATTTTATTGCATCTGCTTCTTCGCTTAATTTAGTGATTAGAGTCCGTCCTTTATTTGCACGCTCATGCAGAATTATAGCTTCTAAGCCAAGTTTTTCAATAAATCTTGCTATTGCTTGTTTCGGGGCATCATCATGACCATGAACAATAAATATTTTATTAGAGTCTACGTTGGGTTTTAATGATGTCGTTACTGGAAAGTTCACAGAACTTTCTTGATCTGATAGTTTTTCTTCTAACCATCTAACAGCCTGTGCTAATAACAAAAGAGATGCTTGTTTGCCTTTAATTAAGTATTGATGAAAGTCTTCCCGCTGAGAATAACCGCCTCTAGCTTCAATCCAACTAGTTGTCAGAGTAATTGGGCCATTATCTAATCTAGCAGCGCTAATGTAGCGTTTATATTCAACTGTATTATGTCCGAATACATCAACTATAGTGCCTTCAAGAGAAGCCTCTAATGCATCTACTTCTGGAGCACCACGCTCCCCTACAGCATTGGGATCAAATTCTTCTAGCTCTTTAATTCTTCTATTAATAGAAGTAATTCCTCGCCGAATTTGGTCAATAGTTAATTCAACTTGTTTAGGCTCATTGTATGTAGGTCGTCGCGCCATAATTATCCTTATTAATAGAATTCCAATTGAGATTTTAACTTATTATTTCTTATAAACAGCCCCATCCATCTCCCGAATATCAGATGAAACTTTATCAGCTGTAGGAATAGCTTTTTTGACAGTTTGGAAAACCGATTCATTCAGATCTTTGCGCTGCTGCTGTGTACGTCCACTTAAAATAGAAACCGTCACATGGATAAAATCCTTAGCACCTTCTATAAGAACATAATCGCTAAAAGCAACAGAGCGAGCTTTTACTGCATCGGGTGAAAACAAACCAGAATCAACAACTGTTTGGTGAAGCAATTTTGTAAGGCCAGTAGATTTTACTTCGTTTGCTAAATTATCTGAATACTCGATTACGATGTGTGGCATGTTCTATTCCTTTTAGTTAGAATCAAACTGCTAGCAGAAACATTTATGGTTGTAAATATAGGATTAAAAAACCCGCCTTGGGGGAGATATCCAAGGCGGGCCAAAGTTTTAGTTAAGGTTAACTAACTATTATTTAGAATGTAATCTTAATAAGATTAATAATAATAACGTGTCAGTTAAGGTTAACTTAGTGAACACTGCAGGAAGTGCAGCAGTTAGTACAGGGCTAATAAATCCCATAACAAAAGCTACTCCTAGCAATAGCACAATAATTGAAACTACAATGTCTCCTAAGTGCTTAACATTCCATTCTTTGAAATTTATCATTGTCGTTCTCCTTAAAAAAGTTAAACAAAACATAAGTTAATAGTAACATTTTTTTCCTTAAAAATCAAAGTGTTAGGGTTGTGCAACGCACCATTAGAAAAAGCACCTCGATATGGCAAATGAGAGCTTAAACATGCTATATACAGTGCAATTGAAAGTGCCTTAAATGTCTTGGCCTGGCACAGTTTTTCCTTAAAAATACTTGATATATTAGCAAAACTAATCCATATATTTTTTATGAAAGAAATAGAGAAAATCCGCATTGGTACAAGAGGTAGTAAACTAGCATTGGCACAAGCTTATCTGGTTGAAAATGCGCTGCTTGCTGCCCATAAGAATCTAAAAACTGAAATAGTTACCATCACCACTACAGGTGATAAAATCCTTGATAAGAACCTTAATGAAATAGGTGGAAAAGGCCTGTTTATTAAGGAAATTGAAGAGGCGCTTCTAGCAAATTCTATTGATATTGCCGTGCATTCGATGAAAGATATGACTGCCTTTATCGCTGATGAATTTGCCATTCCTTGTATATTAAAAAGGGAAGATTCACGTGATGTTTTAATATCAAAAAAGGCTAAAACCATACGTGATTTGCCGCTAAATGCAGTGGTTGGAACTTCTTCGCCACGGCGTGCTTCACAAGCATTAAATATACGGCCAGACCTAAAAATCGTGCCATTTAGAGGCAATATTCAGACGCGCATTGCTAAATTACAAGAAAATGAAGTAGATGCCACTTTTTTAGCTATTGCAGGCATAAAAAGATGCAATATTCATGATGATATCATTAATATTATTGATGAAAATGAGATGTTACCTGCTGTAGCACAAGGCGCTATTGGTATTGAAATCTTAAAAAAACGTAAAGATTTAGAACATCTATTACTACCTTTACATGATGAAACTACATATAATTGCGTAATTGCAGAACGCGCATTCCTTGCAGAGTTTGAAGGGTCGTGCAAAACACCTATCGCAGCATCCGCAAAAATAAATGATAATAAAATCACAGCAAATTTTCTGATAGCTAGCATGGATGGTAAACAGATTTTACGCACTTCTCGCCAGGGTAAAGTGACTGATGCGGCAAACCTTGGTAAAGATGCTGCGCTTGAATTGAAAGCAAAGACAGGAAATAATTTCTTTTAAGTGACAATGAAAAAACCATACGCTTTAATTACACGCCCTTTGGAGGACGCAAAAATTACCGCGCAGCAACTTGCTGCTATGGGAATAGATAGTTTTATTGAACCTTTGCTTGTAGTAGAAAATATAGTTGCCAGTTGCCAGTTGCCAGTTTCCGGCATTCTAATAACCAGTAGCAATGCAGTCAGGTCGCTATCTAAAATAGATAAGGCCATACCCATAATTGCTGT
Organism: Rickettsiaceae bacterium; assembly: GCA_021323415.1. GTDB lineage: Bacteria > Pseudomonadota > Alphaproteobacteria > Rickettsiales > UBA6187 > JAJONM01. The sequence goes on along the minus strand of JAJONM010000004.1, from coordinate 36,423 downwards.
GGGTGAACATACAGCTGCTGTAGCAAAAGAATTTGGTTTTACTTTTGTAGAACATGCAGATGGCGATGTAGATAATTTGGTAGAGTATGTTACTGCAAAATATAAACCGTATGATAAGTTTATTTATGCTTGTGGAAATGTTACAACCGGAAATTTGACAGAGAAACTAAAACGAAGCAATTTTGATATTGAAGAGGTGATCGTCTATAACGCATCCGCAATAGAAAATTTTTCTTCTGAATGCCTATCTAGTTTAAAACAAAAAGCATTTGGTATAGTGTTATTATACTCACCGCGTACAGCCAAAATTTTTACCCACCTTATAAAAAAAGGAAAGTTAGAAGCTAGTTTAAATAATACACAGGTATTTTGTTTAAGCCAAAACGTAGCAGAGCAAGTAAAACTGCTGGAATGGAAAAAAGTTAACACTTCTCTTTTCCCCAACAACTATTATCTACTTGAATTAATACGGGAATTTGGGCTAAACTAATCTCGACAATTTCTCCATGGGAATGCAAATGACAGACAATACACAGCAGAAGCGCAGCTTTAATTTATTGTTCACAATGATAGTTATCACATGGCTGATTATGGGCCTTGATATACTAATCAACATGGTTGGAAGAAAAAACCTTGATGCCATCTCTGCGCAAAATGATGAGATCGGCCTTACTATTGCATCCTTAAAACTAAAGCAAGAGATACTGGATAACAAGCTGGCATCACTATCGCAGCAAGCCACATCTACTGAAACATCCTACTCTCCACAAGCAGAAACTGGTACAACTAATAACCAGGTCATTGAACAAATAACTACTGATTCTGGCGCAATAAAAGAAGGCATTTCTGGTATTAATGAACGCACTGCCATCTTAGAAGCAAAAATTGACGAGGTTAGCAATAAACTGGATCAGGCCGATAGCAACAACCTTTCTAATGATATGGTGTTATCTGCTGTACGTTTGCGTGATGCAGTGCGCGATTCCCATAATTTCTCAGGCGAATTATCTACATTACATAACCTGGCTGAAAATAATGCTGAATTAACAGAATTACTACAAGGCCTCGATAAATACGCCCAAAGCGGTGTGCCATCGGTTGTTACCATAAAAGAGGAGTTTGATCCAATTGCCCATCAAATTTTAACTTTAGCCAGGTCACAAAAAGCAAACCCGAGTTTAATGGATAAAGTTATGATACAATTATCCAGCCTGGTAAATGTGACAAAAATTGACGCGAATGCGCAAGGTAACCAGATTGAAGATGTAATTGCACGTGCTTATAACGATCTTATCCAGGATGATTTAGCATCGGCAATAAAAGAACTTAGTACTTTACCAGCAGATACGAAAGCTATTGCAAAAAACTGGATAGAAAAAGCAGAAGGATCACTATTTGCAAGGAATGCGGCAGAGAAAATTTTTCTCGCAGTAGTTAAACCTGAAGCAAAGAGTTAGATAATCTAGAAATTAGGGAGATAAACTTCCAAAATTCCTAGTTTCGTTATAGGAAACAATACATTTTAGGTAGTTATTTAAAGTAAATACCTTATAATGGCGATAATCATCCTGATATCTAAAGTATTATGACCAAGCTATTCATATTTCTGTTTGCCATTGTATTAGCCTCTATTGCGGCTATGTGGTTCATTGAGAATGATGGGCGTGTTGTTGTTGAATGGCTAGGTTACCGGATACAGACATCAGTAGCCTTTACTATACTTTCCTCAATTATTGTAGTGATTATCCTTACTACATTTTTGCAGTTGTTGTTATGGGTGCAGGGTTTACCTAAAAGATATAAGAAAAACAATCGTGAAAAGAGACGTGAACAAGGACTCACTGCGCTTACTGAAGGCTTTGCAGCAATCGCAGCAGGCGATATAAAGCAGGCAAAACGGTTAACTAAACAAGCAACCAATTGCCTTGGCAATATACCACTTACAAAATTATTAACTGCTCAAACTGCCCAATTAGAAGGTGACACTGACTCTGCTAAAGAGCAGTTTACCTCAATGCTTGAAAATAAAGAGACTGAAATAATCGCTATAAAAGGCCTGCTGTTACAAGCTAAAAAGGATGGTGATTTGCATAAAGCAATGTTCCTGGCAGAAAAAGCAATCAGTGTCCAGCCTGATGCTGCATGGGCATTATCCATACTGATAGACTTATATAAGATCACAGGAAAATGGGATAATGCAGAAGAAATTATTCGTAAAGCTACAAAATTAAATGTCATTACATCGCATGAATCCAAACGTTCACTCGCTTTAATTGCTTTAGCAAAAGCGCATGAATGGCAAAATCAAGGAGATGCTGATGCAGCAATTAAATCTGTTAAGGATGCTTACCAACTGCTTCCTGATTTTCCGCCTTTGGCTACCACCTACGCCAAATTGCTATTACAAAACGATAGTAAACGTAAAGCAATAAAGGTGCTGGAGAAATGCTGGAAGGAATATCCACATCCAAAAGTTGCTACGCTATATATGGGAATTTTTGAGGATAGCTCTGATAGTAAAATACTAAAAGCTGCAGAAAAATTAGTAGCGTGGCAGCCAAATAGTATCTACGGCCACATTGAACTAGCTAAAGTTGCAATTTCTATGGATGATGTAGAAGAAGCACGTGAAGAACTTAAAGAAGCGCTGTCGCTAAGTGAAACAAAGTCATTATGTACATTTATGGCAGAAATTGAGAAAAAAGCAGGTTCAAGTAACGACTTAGCCAGACAATGGCTTGCACGTGCAGAAACTGCACCTGCTGACCCAGCATGGGTTTGCGTTGATTGCGGTAATATTAGCGACAGCTGGAGCATAAATTGTAAACAGTGCAAAGCATTTGACAGACTTGAATGGGGCGGCACGACAAAGGTTATTAGAGAATTAAATACAGCAACTAATAACGCCCTCTAAAATTATAGCACCCAGTTGTAGCAACTTTATTTAGACCATGCGGAAGTAAATCATTGTATTTTCTTTTTATTATCGCTACTTATATCTTCCTCTCCACAAAAAGCTGCTGTTTTATATTGAAACGAAGCATCAATTTTGCCTTGAATATCATAAGTTTCTTTTACGCAAGCCAGTATGTCACCAAAATAATTTTTTATATAGTAATTAAAATCCGACCTGGTTTTAAACATAAAGTCTATTACAAAAATTGACTTTGAGACGGTTATATTACTACTAGCTGATACGCCTAGAAGTAATTTATCCCCATCCCCATTTCGCAATTCATTAACCCCTTCTACATATTCTTTTAGCCAGTTAGAATCAGAATTCGATATTTCGGTATTTTGGTTCATTAAATCTATCCTGACTCTATAAGCCGTATAGCTATATTCTTTATCCGCAAAAATTGTAGTCATTACTATCACCATTAACAATGTATTAAAAGATTAAGAATTGACATTTCTTACATTGTCAAGCAAGTTCAATTATTATGTTTCTCACTTGTAACAATCAGTAGTAAAACTTTATTTGCAAGCATTTCCTATATCCCTTATAAAGCCTGAATAATAGCAAACTAATTAAGTAAATGTATGTGCGGAATTATTGGGATTATCGGTAAAAAAGAAGTATCACCACTACTTATAGAAGGCCTGCGCCGCCTGGAATATCGCGGTTATGACTCATCTGGCATTGCTACTCTAAGTGAAGGAAAAATCAATTGTTCGCGTGCCGCTGGAAAGCTAAAATCACTCGAACTGGAACTAGAGAAAAAGCCACTTTCAGGGACTCTAGGAATTGGCCATACACGTTGGGCAACGCATGGTATGCCTAGCACTAACAATGCACACCCGCATATTACTGATAAAGTCGGTGTAATCCATAACGGGATTATAGAAAACTTTATTGAGCTTCGTGAAGAACTAGAGGGTTACGGGTATAAATTTAAAACTGAAACTGATACTGAAGTTATTCCAATACTTATCACACATTTACTAGATCAGGGCAAAACTCCGCATGAGGCAGTTTCTGCAACACTAAAAAAGCTCGAAGGAGCATTTGCACTGGGGATTATTTTTGCCGGTAATGATGATTTATTAGTTGCTGCACGTCGCGGTTCTCCGCTTGCTATTGGTTATGGCGATGGAGAAATGTATATTGCATCTGATGCCTACGCGCTTGCACCACTTACATCTAAAATTACTTATTTGAAAGATGGTGACTGGGCAGAAATAACCCGCACATCAGTAGCTATTTACGATAGCGAAGACAAAAAAGTAGAACGTGAAATAAAACCGACCAATCTTTCAGGCGCCGCAACCGGCAAAGGTAATTACGCGCACTTTATGTTAAAAGAGATATACGAACAGCCAGGGGTAATCGGCGAAACTTTGAATAGTTTTTATAACCCTGTTACTGCATCTATTCAGTTACCAGAATTTTCGTTTGACCTTGAAAAAATTAGCCGAGTTACTATTATCGCTTGCGGCACTTCTTATTATGCCGGCATGGTTGCAAAATACTGGTTTGAAAATATTGCAAAAATACCAACTGAAGTCGATATTGCTTCAGAGTTCCGTTATAGCAATAAACTGCTACCGCAAGACGGATTAGCACTGTTTATTTCGCAATCAGGCGAAACTGCCGATACTATGGCCGCGCTTAAATATGCAAAAGAGCATAAGCAAAATATTGTATCAATAATTAATGCGCAGGAAAGCTCGATGGAGCGCGAATCTGATATGGTTTTACATACACTGGCCGGCCCTGAGATCGGAGTTGCATCCACGAAAGCTTTCACTACGCAATTAGTAGCACTTGCGTGTTTGGCTATAACTATGGCTGATGCACGAGGCGCAATCAGTAAGGATGAAATCGCTAAATTATCTTATGCACTTTCGGAAGTTCCATCGCGCGCTGTGGAAGTATTAAACCATGATGAAAATTTAAAAGAACTAGCACGCGATTTATCTAAAGCACGTGACGTGATTTATATCGGGCGCGGTACTGCTTACCCGCTTGCTATGGAAGGGGCGTTAAAACTAAAAGAAATTTCTTATATCCACGCAGAAGGTGTGGCTGCCGGTGAATTAAAACATGGGCCAATCGCACTGATTGACGAATCAGTACCAGTTATTGTTATTGCCCCATATGACAATTTATTCGACAAAACCGCTTCTAACGTGCAGGAAGTAGCAGCACGTGGCGGAAGAGTAATTTTCTTAAGCGACAATGACGGCATAAAGCGCTTAAAGAAAATTTCTTCGGAAACTATAGAGTTACCGAAAGTGAACCCATTTGTTGCACCAATATTATATGCAATTCCTATACAATTACTTGCCTATCACACAGCAGTAATAAAAGGCACTGATGTTGATCAGCCAAGAAATTTAGCAAAGTCTGTGACGGTAGAATAAGAACTAAGAATCTAGATAAGTTTCTTATTCTTAGCGGCTATCATAGTAAAATCTCTGGGAATTTATTTTACTTATTTACTATTTATGCTTTTAATTTAGTATAGGGGGCAATTAGTTTTTTAGTTCTAACGCAAGTGTTTAACGCAATTATTTTGGTAGCAATATAGTATTTTGCTTTTCTTTAGTGTTGTTGTCCCGCCAAAAACAACAAACTATTCAAAGTAAAATTGCTATATAGATTTTGCCTTTCGGCTTGCCCCCTATATTTTTTACCAATCCTTGCGTTAAACCTATAATACCACATAAGAGTATCCTTGCGCTAGTGCTGCCTGAAAAAAATATCTTCTGCTAAAGTGATTGAAATTTATAGAGCTTCGCCATTGTCAAGTAGGGCTGGAAAAAATAAATATTTATGGACGGAATAAAAATTCCGCCCATATGATTTAGAAAATTAAATTATTTTTTTGCAGCTTCTATCGCTTTTACAATAAGCTCTTCAGCTTTTTCTTTGCCTTCCCAGCCTACAACTTTTACCCATTTTTTCTTTTCCAGGTCTTTATAATGGGCGAAAAAATGCTCGATTTGTTCAAGCAAGATTTTTGGGACATCTTTATAAGTAGCAACATCATCATAGAAAGGATGTAGCTTTGATGTTGGAACAGCAAGGATTTTTTCATCACCACCGGCTTCATCTTCCATCATTAGAACCCCAATAGGACGTACAGCAACTACAGCTCCCGGCTGGATTGGGTAATTGGCCACTACCAATACATCTGCTGGATCACCATCATCTGATAATGTGTGCGGGATAAAACCATAATTGCATGGATAATACATTGCAGTATGCAAGAACCTATCTACAAATAATGCACCTGACTCTTTATCCAACTCGTATTTAATCGGATCTGCACCTTGTGGCACTTCAATTATTACATTCACATCCTGTGGCGCATTCTTACCAATAGAAATTTTGCTGATATCCATTTTGTACTTCCTAAATAGTTATTTTAAGATGCGCTTATTATAAGAAAATAGCTAAAATGTAAAGGAGAGATAATGGTACAATACTTAGCGAAAACCATACTCTTTTACTGCGGTCGCAAGGACAGCATAAAGCATTCAACTAATTGAAATACAATAAATATTTTATAATTTTTAACTATTTTGTTGCATTATACACCCAAATGCGATAAATACATTAATAAATTAACAAAAGGACACATAAAATGCGCGAAACGAACAATGACGTTACTCGGAAACAAGAAGCACATGAATGGTTCAACAAAGGCTTTGCGGCAGAAAAGATGGAAGATCAAATTTCTTGTTATACGAAAGCTATTAATCTATACCCGGAAGGCACTACAACTGATCTTGCGCTTGCATATAACAACCGATCAGCTGCATATCACAATTCAGGTAAATATATCGAGGCAATAGCTGATTGTACAAAGGCTATTAATCTATATCCAGAAGGCACTACAACTGATCTTGCAATTGCGTATACAAGCAGAGGACGTGAGTATCTTGCCTTATCAAAAGAGGCCGAGGCAATAATTGATTGTACAAAGGCCATTAATCTATTCCCGGTAGGCACTACAACTCAGCTTGCAAAGGCATATCATATCCGAGCATTTGCACATTACCTATTAAAAAATAACCCATCACAAGCTTTGGCAGATTATAATGAAGAAGTAAAATTGGGGGGGGCACCAATTATAACAGAAAGTGAGAAAGAAGAACTAATAAAAGACGAAGAAAAACAGCGTAAAGAACACGATAAAGAAATTAATGAATTTAAAGAAAGGCAACGTGCAACCAGAGAAGAACGTGGTATAAAAAACGGCATAAAGCCAGTACTGGGCAGAGGAAAACTTATAGGTATAGAGAGTGATTTTGCTAAGGAAGAAAAGAAAGAAGAAGGCTTTTTTGCATCCCTATTTGGTGGTAAAAAAGAAAAAACACTTGAAGAGGAATGGGTCGAGAGAGTGACTGAAAAAAGAGTTAGTAATTCAACCTCATCATCTAAAGGTTCTTTAGGTTATGAAAAAATATAGGAAAAACCCTAAAACTCCCCATCCCTAAAAACTTCCTTGCGGTTGCAGAATTTGCAGGTCATGGTGATTACGCCATCGACCTTCATTTCTTCAATTTCAGCTGGAGAGATGGTTTTTAGAGCGCCGGACATGCGCTCACGGCTACAGCGGCATTGGGCTTTTAGTTTCTGGGCATCAAATACACGTACGCCTTCTTCGTGAAAAAGCCTGTATAACAAATCATTTAGTGGCAATTTGCTATCCAGCAACTCCTTTTTAGTTACTGTTTTTAATAAGACAGAAGCATTATTACATTCATCTGCTTTTTTAGATGCAGTTTTTTTACCGCCTTCTTGAGAAATATGTTGTAATAATATTCCACCTGCGTGCCAGTTGTTACCAACCTTACCTACCGCCACTTCAACTTCAGCGTCTAATTGGTCAGATTGACGGAAATACGCTGATATACATTCAGTCAGGCTTTCACCTTCCAAAGGAACTACTGCCTGATACGGGCTATCTGTTTGGTTTTGGATTGTAATTACAAGAAAGCCCTTACCAAATAATTTGCTTATATTTGTAGCTTTAGTTTTTGTAAGGAATTTTTCATCGCGCAAATGGGCATAGGCACGCAAATGACCTTCATCAGTATAATCACTGCTTATAAAACCTATTGCCCCCTCGCCTTGCGCCTGGATAGTTACCATCCCTTTCAACTTTAACAAGGAACCAAGCATTACCACCAGAACAGTTAGCTCACCTAATAAATGAGAAACTATACTAGGATATGTATTACTGTTTAGTATGTTGTCTAACTCTTCATTGACGCGTACACAGCGCCCACGGACACCTGATGCCTCCAGCATGAATGGCAGGGAAGTATTTTTCAGTAAATCGTTACTATTTGCGGGTTGTTGGAATTCCATAATGGTATATTTCATAGGGATAGTATACCATATGTGCAAGAAATTACTGATGTAATTTAAGTAATATTGCATGATTTTGTCGCACTATAACAACAAAACCTTTTTATACTAAGCTTTACACTCCAGAGCATTTCCTTTATTAACAATCAAAATAAAAGGAGCGGTGGCCGAGTGGTTGAAGGCGCACGCCTGGAAAGTGTGTATACGGGTGACCGTATCGGAGGTTCGAATCCTCTCCGCTCCGCCACGTTTTACACCTTTAGTTTTAGGGTGACAGGTCATTTAACATGAGATTTTTGATCTTTCTTCGTAAAATAATACTAATATACCTGATAGGCGTCTTATCTCTCGGGGTGATATATATTATTGTGCCGCCTATTTCTACATTGATGATAGCTCGTTTAGCGACTTTGCAAGGTTTCTCGCGTGATAGCATCTCTATTGATGAAGTCAGCCCACAATTATTACGTGCGGTCATCCGCGCAGAGGATAGCAAATTCTGTCAACATTACGGCATAGACTGGGGAAGTATGGCTGATGCTATCGAAAATAAAGATGGCCGCTCCCGTGGCGCTTCCACTATCCCGATGCAAGTAGCAAAAAACTTATTCCTTTGGCCCCACCACTCATATTTAAGAAAAGCGATCGAAATACCAATTGCAATGTATCTAAATGCAATATGGTCAAAATCGCGCATGATGGAGGTTTACCTTTCAGTTGCTGAATGGGGAGACGGCATTTTTGGCGTAGAAGCTGCAGCACAAAAATATTTCCATAAATCTGCTAAGCAATTAAATGCAACTGAATCTGCAATGCTTGCAGCTATGCTGCCTAGCCCACTTCGATACAACCCTAACCGCACTTCAGGCTATTATGTAAGTTATGCAAATAATATACAGAAATGGGCCAATGCAGGGGTAGATATATCATGTGTTAAAAAGTAACACTTAAAATTGTATTGAAAATATATAAGGATTATTAATTTACCCTATTTATTTCACTAGATAAGCTGCAATTTTTAATTTATATAAGTAAGTAAGGCTACTTTATGCTGATGTAATTTGTCTTGTTACTTGACAGTTTCACCCAGCATTTTACAACGCCAAATCATTATTTATAACCTTCAACCACTAGGAGAGTCCCTATGGCTACTAAAAAAACTAAATCAAGCGCTAAAGCTGCCACTCCAATCCGTCCTGTAAAAGAAAAATTAACAAAATCTGCTTTAGTAGGACTACTAGCTGAAAGAACTGAGCTAAATCGTAAACAAATTAGTCTAGTTTTAAGCGAATTAGAAGGTGTGATGCTAGGTTCTGTACACCCGAAAGGTAATGGCGAGTTCATGCTCCCTGGTTTCTTCAAAGTATCTTTGCGTAAGGTTCCTGCTCGTAAAGCTGGTACTCTTATCCGCAACCCAGCTACTGGAGAGATGATGAAAGCAGCTGCAAAACCTGCGTCTGTTCGCGTTAAAATCCGCCCATTGGCAAAATTAAAAGCGTCTGCAGTTAGCTAATAGACCTGCATTTCATACACCGGCATCATTTTGTGATGCCGGTGTTTTTTTTAGAGAGATTATATGACTGATATAAAACGTATCGATGCTGGCCCACGCATGAGTGAGGCAGTGATTTATGATAATAAAATTTATGCTGCTGGTATGGTAGCAGATAAAACTGCAGGGAAATCTGTATTTGAGCAAACTACAGAAGTATTACAGCAAATAGATAACCTGCTTGCACGTGCAGGCAGCGATAAAACCCGCATCTTGAAAGCTAATATCTGGCTTACCAGTATGGATACATTTTCCGAAATGAACAAAGCATGGGATGCATGGGTAGTGCCAGGACAAACTCCAGCACGCGCTACGGTAGAATCAAAACTGGCAGCGCCTGGTTATGATGTTGAAATTATGATAGAAGCTGCTGTATAGTATTTCCATTTTATCCTTGCCGCGTTGTCGTAGACCATACTCGCGTGCGCACGTATGTTTATACGCTTACGCCGCTCGCATAGCTTACTCCTAGCGGACAAAGAAAACTTGAAATTCTATAGCTGTTATTTAAATGAAATTAATATTGATCTGTTGGCTTATCTTAACTATTGCCGGTCCTATATGGATTGTTGCAACTGGGCAGGTGGATTTAAAATCCGATTATAAAACTGCAAACCGTGATAGCGCAAATCTCGCGCCAAAGCCAGAAGATGAAAAAGAGGCTGTTATTCAGGCGTACTCTGCCAGAGCATTTAATTGGCGTGGCATATTTGGCACCCATTGCTGGATATCCGTAAAACCTAAGGATGCAGTTGCTTATACCGTATATCAGGTTGTAGGATGGCGCACTTACCGCGGTTTGCCTGCACTTTCTATTTCTGAGGATATTCCTGACCGTAACTGGTTTAATGACCCCCCCGAACTTATACTTGATATAAGAGGCAGTGAGGCAGAAACGCTTATTCCAAAGATTGATATGGTAGCAAAAAACTACTCATATGCAGCTCCTTATGTTTTATGGCCAGGGCCAAATAGCAATACATTCCCTGCTCACGTTGCCCGCTCGGTCCCAGAACTGGAATTGGCCCTGCCATCCGATGCTATAGGAAAAGACTTTTTGTCTAAAGGTACATTCTTTGCAAAGGCACCTAGTGGCACCGGCTACCAAGTTTCATTATTTGGAGTTTTAGGCATTCTTATAGCTAAAAAAGAAGGGATTGAAGTTAACCTATTAGGTTTTGTCTATGGTATTAAATTTTGGCCTTTCAAAATATTACTACCGGGCATAGGGTAAACTATACTAGTTGACTAAGATGAACTGCTAAATCTCGACCCTGATAATGCGTAATATCTTTGGGAAGTTCAGCAACAACAGATTTTAGAACACTTTCGTCTAATTGCTTTTTTAGCTCCCCAAGCAATTTTGGAGGGGCTACTAAAGCCAGTCTTTCAAAAGATTTATTCTGGTATGCTATATTTATCTGGCTGGCAATTTTGCGCATAAAGCGAAACTTTATCTGCTCTTTTACATTGCCTATTTCATAATTATCTGTTGATTCGGCCTGCCATTCCATGCCAGAAATAGGAACCACCCATGGTTTTAGCTTTTCCTGGAAATGTGGCCTTTTACTAATACTTTTAACCGGAATCATAGATTTTATGTTCTGGCGCATATACATTTGTGCTCTTTCGCCATCTGCTACCAAAATCCATGTTATTGGATTTCTCTCTGGATTAAGTGACTCGTTATACATAAGTGCCAACATACATTTTGGTTTAAAATTTAATATTATTAAAAAATTAATAATATCTATATGTTTAACCACATTAAATATATAAACGTAGCATCAGTATTTGCCTGATATTTAATGGCATAGAATTTTTATCTGCCTTCTTATTTTCTATATGTCTATAACCATATTAAAAAGAGGACATATTATGCTTATTTATGAATTACTTGAAAATGACCATAGAATTGTACTAAGCGCATTAGATAGTATAGAGGCAACAATGGATGCAGATTTGCGTGAAGAAATTTTTCACTTTATGCGCACTGAACTGACCATACATAGTAAAGCTGAGGAAGAGGTGTTATATAAGCCGTTAATGAATCTTGGCAGGAAGAAACTATTACTGGAAGGCTCATTTGATGATCATGATGAAATTGAAGACCTAATGATGAATATAGAGGATTTATCTGCCAAACAAGATGAATGGCTGGATAAAGTTCTGGAGTTACGATATTTAATTGAACAACATGTAGATAAGGAAGAAACTGAGGTTTTTTCCTTATCCAGAGAGATGTTCTCAGATAGGAAAGCTAAAGAAATTGCTGGAAGAATGATGGCAGAAAAAGGGAAATTAGCAATGGAAAATCCGTTTGCTTTAATCGGGAGGAAATTTAAGGAAATGCGTGAAAGATATTAAAAATCCAACATCTTCATTGACTTAATGAATTAGGCATTTATAACCTACAATCTCATACTAGTTCTAAACAAAAGAAGGAGATGAAATTGGCTCAAGATAATTTAACTAAAAGGAACCCTTTATCAACAGTGCTAATAGTTTTAGCAGTAATCATTGCTATTCTTGTTGCTGTTATTGCAATTCAGCCATCAGAATTTCGTGTTACGCGCACTGCTAGCATAAATGCTGCTCCTGAGTTTATTTTTGAACAAGTAAATGATCTTCATAAATGGGAAGCATGGTCACCTTGGGCAAAACTTGATCCTAATGCAAAAAGCACATACCAAGGTCCAGAATCTGGTAAAGATGCATCCGTTGCATGGGAAGGAAATAGTGATGTTGGTGCTGGTGTTATGACAATAACAGAAAGCCAGCCAACTAGCCTAATTCGCATTAAGCTTGAATTTAAAAAACCTATGGAAGGTGTAAACACTACTGAATTTAAGTTTGTACCTGAAAATAACCAAACAGTAGTAACATGGGATATGACTGGCCAGAAAAATTTTGTTGCTAAAGCAATTGGCTTAGTTATGAACTGTGAAAAAATGGTTGGTGAGCAGTTTGAACAAGGCTTAGCTAGTCTTAAAACTATAGCAGAAGCAAGTGCTGCAAAAAGCGTAGCTCCAGCTCCTGAAGTAAATGAAACTGGTGCTCCTATTGAGGGAGAAACTGTAGCTCCTGTAGCGCCTGAAGGCAGTGTCAGCCCTGAAGGTTTAGCTCCAGCTACTCCAACGGCTCCAGATGCTGCTACTACAGCGCCAACGCCTGCTACTCAAGGTGAAGGCACGACGACCCCGCCTGCTGAAAGCAACCCTGCTAATCCACAGTAATTATTAAGAATAATACGGTGACTTATAAGGTTACCGTATTATTCTTTTCTTCATCTTGGGTTCCAACATTAGTAGCCATATAAGGTAAATCTTCCTTGAAAGTTCGTATAAATACGAGCATTATTCTACATAGGATTTTTATAAATTTAATTATAAGAGCTTATGATATGAAAACTACTTTCACTAAAGCGCTGATTGTTTCATCGCTCCTATTATCCTTCCCACTGGCAACACAAGCGGCGGATTATACTTTTGATCCTAGCCATACAAATATATTATGGCACACAAGCCATTTCGGCTTCTCAAGTCCATCAGGCCGTTTTGGTATAAAAAGCGGGAACATTAATTTAGATGAAACCACCCCTAAAAATAGTTCGGTAAATGTGGTAATTGATACTAATGACCTTGTAACTGGCATAACTAAATTTGATGACCATATAAAAAGCCCTGATTTTCTTGATGTAAAAAAATTCCCTACAGCAACTTTTAAAAGCACGAGTGTTGAACCAACGGGAGATAAAACAGCTGATGTTCGCGGAGACTTTACTTTACACGGAGTTACGAAGCCTATCGTTCTTAAAGTAACACTCAACAAGATCGGTGAACATCCAATGACCCATAACAAAACAGTAGGATTTACTGCCAGTACAACAATTAAACGTTCTGAATTTGGTATTGCAAAATATGTACCTGATGTTGGTGACGATGTGCAAATCGATATTGAATCAGAAGCCAGCGTTCAAGCGCCAGCTAAGAAGTAATAATGTCCAGATGGAACTTGTCATTTAAAAATATTTACGCCAAGTTGCCAGAGGATTTCTATACCAAAATGCCAGGCGAAGGTTTTGCACAAGATCCTTGGGTTATCCATGCTAACCCTAAAGGGGCAGAACTTATAGGATTGAGTAATAAAGAACTTCAAGACAAAGATTTTGCTTTATACTTCTCCGGTAATAAACCTTTGCCTGGCTCTGAGCCACTGGCAATGGTTTATTCTGGCCACCAATTTGGACAATGGGCAGGTCAACTAGGCGATGGACGAGCCCTGTTACTTGGGCAGATCAAAAATTTCCAAGGTGAATTATGGGATATACAGCTCAAAGGCTCAGGTAAAACTCCTTACTCTCGCTTTGGCGATGGTCGAGCAGTGCTTCGTTCATGCATACGTGAGTATTTATGCTCAGAAGCTATACATAGTTTAAATATACCAACTACGCGCTCCCTTTGCATAATTGGAACTGGCGAACCTGTTGCACGCGAGGCTATCGAACCGGGAGCAATTTTTACACGGCTTGCCAAATCGCACATACGTTTTGGGCATTTTGAACATTTTTATTACCGGCAGCAATTTGACTATGTAAAATTGCTAGCTGACCATGTAATTGATAACTATTTCCCTAATATTGCACAAGAAGCTAACCGTTATAATTTATGGTTTAGTGAGGTAGTAGAACTAACCGCAAAACTTATTTCAAAGTGGCAGTCAATTGGCTTTTCCCATGGCGTTATGAATACAGATAATATGTCAATATTGGGGCTTACAATTGATTATGGCCCATTTGGATTTATGGAGAGTTTTAATCCATCATATATATGCAATCACTCCGATACTTCAGGGCGCTATTCGTTTGAAAACCAACCAACAATTGGGCTTTGGAACTTACATGCACTGGCTAATGCACTGAAACCTATTATTCCAATAGAAGAATCAAGTGAGATTCTAAAATCATATGAAACAGTTTTTACTAAAACATACCAAACATTAATGTATGTCAAACTAGGCCTATCAGAGTATAAAGAAGGCGATACTGATTTATTGTTTGATTTACTTAAGTTAATGGCAGCAAATCAAAGTGATTACACACTTACACTGCGTTATCTTGCATATTCATTTAAAGACCAAAATAAATGGCTTGATCTATTTGATGATAAACAACTTGCACTCGCATGGCTTACTAAATACCATAAACGAGTTAATGAAGCTGGTACAACCGAAGAAAAAATCACAAATAAATTAAATGCAATAAACCCTAAATTTATTCTTCGTAATTGGGTAGCAGAAATTGCTATCCGCCAGGCAGAAGATAAAAAAGATTATACTATGATAGATAATTTGTTAAACATCCTGCACTTACCTTATGATGAGCACACAGAATTTAATTATCTGGCATCGCCCGCCCCAGAGCAATATCAAAATATTTGTGTTTCCTGCTCATCGTAATATTTATTTGCAACCATCTGTTTGATGATGCTTTTTGTGCTCTTGCGCTGATTTTTCCATACCTTCTCCAGCCTTTTGCACATCCTTACCAGCACCTTCAATTGTATTACATCCAGTCATTACCAAAATAGAAAATAGTAGCAATTCAACCATGCTTATATTATGCCTCATGATATCCTCCTTTTATTTCTCCCTGATAAAAGGATAGCATTAAAACATGTTAATTTTCGATACCTGGGGGGATATACAATATAAAGAAAAACTAAAACCGCATAGATACAGTAACTGCACCAAATTCATCGTGATGTTTTTGCGTTGTAAACTCTTTAGTATTAATAACGTGTGTATATGCAATCCTGGCATCTTTGAATGATATAGCCGCTCCCAATTGCAAACCACCGACAAATGTTTCCTTATCTACACTTTGTGA
Organism: Rickettsiaceae bacterium; assembly: GCA_021323415.1. Classification (GTDB taxonomy): domain Bacteria; phylum Pseudomonadota; class Alphaproteobacteria; order Rickettsiales; family UBA6187; genus JAJONM01. The sequence goes on along the minus strand of JAJONM010000004.1, from coordinate 20,658 downwards.
ATCCCGGAATGTATTGCCATCTAAAAATATATTACGTGCCACGGCCCTTCCATCTACACCAGCAAATATATAATAACCTACAGATCTTCTAGGCAGAAAAAAATCAGAACCTGGCAAATTTGGTCTTATAAGCGGAGGACCATAATCTGCAGGCAAATCGTAACCCAAGCGGATAACTGCACCAATACCGGCATTAGTAAATACATTACCGGCACTTGCACCTATACTTGGCGTTATATCAACACCAAAACCACTATTACCAAGTTCGTATAGCTCACGCCACTTACGTTCATAAGTTAGAACCGCTCCTGGCTCGTCTTTTAATTGATAGTTCCATCCTTTAGGATCTGGAGAACCAATAGCACTATGTACTGTTTTTTGTGTTTGCTTGGCTAATGATGATGGCCCGACCATACCCAACGTAAGTAGCAAACTATCTAAACGTTTGCCTGTTTCAGAAATTATCCCGATGCCCCCATAAAGCCATCCAGCATATGGCCTATCATATCTTTGGGGATCCGGGTCTGTGATATTAGAGGGGGTGAACATGCTTTGACCAATATCTAAGTGCCAGCGTTTATGCCCCCTTTTAGAAATCATAGGAAAAAAATTAGCAACCCTCTGCAACCAATGCGGTATTCTCTCCTCACCAGATAAATATGATATGCGAGCGCCATTGGTGTAATGATTATCCTCTCCAGCAAACATATCATTTTCCCAAGCTAAAGTTACAATACCTTTCTTATCAACGTATTTACGCGTTACTTCTTCTGGTTTTTCTTCATTTGCACTTGCTGAGAAACTGCACAAATAAACAGCAAAAAGTACTGTAAGAATTTTCTTTTTGTGCATGTTTTTCCTATATGATTATTTGTTTTTTAGAGCGTCTTCTGATTGGTTTGTCTCAATCTTGGAAAGCAAGCCCTCGAGAAACGAATGAGTAATTTGATTTATTAGATCGCTTACTTCATCCTTTTCTTTTTTACCAAATAGACTGACTGAATCCTTAATATTTGCACTATTTTGTATAAGCTTATTAGCCATCCATATTGCTATAATAGATGGCATAATAAATGCTATAGCTATAACAGAATATATTACAGTTGTACTATAACCTTGAGCAGAAATATAAAAATAAAGAGTAGAAATAGCAGTGGCAACTGCTAGCGCTAAAAGCACCCCACCTGCCACCGCTATAACCAAACCCATAAGTGCTACTCTAATATTTCTTTTTAGCGAATCACTCTCTGGAAGGGCCTGGCCTAAAGCCCATAATGCAAAACGCTGCTTAAGAAGATCGATTCTTCCTGACATTATTTACCTCTAAAAAGTGCCCCTAAAATTAAGCCACTAACAACTGCGATAGAAACCGCTGTAAATGGGTTAGCTGTAATTTTTTCTTCAGCTTTATCTTTCGCGTCACAAACTTGTTGGGACTTAGCACTAAAAAATTCTCTCATGTTTTTTCCAGCCTTTTCCGCCATATTTGAAAGCTCTTTACGCCCCATATTCAATGCCTGGTTAGCATTTTCTAGTATATCAGAAGCATTATCAGAAATATCTTTGGCTTCTTTTTTTAATCCACGGTTATCTGAACTTTTTGAAATTGCACTAGTCATAAAAAATTCTCCTAATTAGTAAGTTAAATTAAAAAATATTATTTAATGATTTCTTATTTTCCACAGCATTCTTTTTCCCAATTATTAACTTCTTCCTCTGCTTTTTCTTTTGTAATGCCATATGCCTTCTGAATTTGACCTGTAAGTTTCATACGATTACCTTCAACGATATCCACCTCATCGTCAGTCAACTTACCCCATCTTTTGCGAACCTCTCCTTTAAATTGCTTCCAATTACCTATAATTTGATCCTTATTCATTTAAACCTCCATTTAATTGTTTACATGTCATCGCATGCTATTTTGTTACGTTCCTTTAAAACTCATCACTTCTCCATTCTGTGCAAACAGGAAAAAATAAGTATCCAATAAATTTACAATTTTTTTATAAATTCCTCTTTTTCTCGTAGGGAAAACTTATTAGGCAGCTGCGCATTATGTAGACTTTGCAACTAAAATAGGGAGATTAATTATATGCTAACCCATAATACAAATAAGAATAAGAGTAGCTTAGATTCACTCTATAGTCAGTTGGGGTATTTGCAGAAAGAGTACGGAAAATACCTAGAAGAACAAAAAATAAAAAAAGATGTTGATTGCCTCAGAGGTTGGATCACATACCATAAAAATGGCAAAATATATTGTGGTGAATGGCTAAATGAATATGGCCACGAAATCATTACCGACATTCAATTAAAATTACGTTTAGCTTTTGAAGAACAGCAACATGTAGATGACGAGTTCCCAAATAATAATTGTTATAAAAATGGATTTAAATGCGATGAATTAGGCAAAGCTATAAAAATAGCTAGCAAAGCAAGCCGAAAATTAGGACTCGCTTTAAATGAACTTCAAAGCCCAATACAATAGGAGGATTATCAGATGAATATAAAATTGCTTTTAGCTATTACAACAATAGCCAGCAGCCTTTTTTCTAATGCAATTATAGCAGCAGAACCATCAGCCACAAAAATTGAACCAGATAGTAAGAGTCTAGTAGTAGGTACAACAGAAGAGCAACAAAATGCGGCTGAAAATTTACTTCAGAAAATTAATTATGCGCTAGTTGAGGTAGGAGCACATAACTCCAGCACCGCTGCTAATTATGTAGATTCTGCAATTGATCTAAACAATCTCTTAAAAAACAGCACCCCTGAATATAGAATAAAAAAGCAAATAAAAGTTGGTAAGTTTAGTTATAATTATGAAAATAAATATAAACAGCGTTATTTTCCTATTTCTCAGGAAACAGCAAAATGGAAAGAATACACTACAGGGCCTTTCTGGGCGAATGAAAAAGGAATTGCTGTTAAAGAAGCTGACATTGTAACAGTCTCGATAACAGTTGATACCACTGTGGCAGATAAAAAATTAAAGGAAGCTAAAGAAGATATCCAAAAAGGAAATTTTAAAGATGCTGAAGAAGATCTCTCAGAATTAGTAAATAGCATGACCTATGTAGAGAAAACTGAGGTATTACCACTAGAAAAAGCAAGTGATAATATTGCTTTAGCTCGCTATTTCTTACGTGCTGGAAATTATGATGCCGCGCGTCATTCTCTCAAAAACGCTAAAAAAGGCTTAAAAGAAGCTCAAAAAGATAAACGCTATAGCAAATTTAGTACAAACATTGACAGTCTCAGTAATGATATAGAAGCACTTGATAGTTCTTTAGCCAAAAAAGATCCTACCATGCTTGACAAAACTGAGTCTAAACTTAAAGATTTCTGGCAAAGTATTGAAAATTGGGTAAAATAGATTACAGTCATAATTTATAAAAGAGGGCGATTTTTTATGAATTGCCCTCTTTTATTTATGGATTTTTTATACCAAATTAATCATATTTCCTGTCCTATTATCTTTTGACAGTTTTTTATAATTTATGAATACTACACCAATTAAACACGAAGAACCCCCTCATCTTCTCGCCATTATTGATGGCCACCCTGAGGCGTCCCGAATTCTAAGGGCAGCTAAACGTAAAGCTAAAGAAATTCAGTCCTCCTGGGAGGTTATAGTACTTGAATATTCTGATAGTGAATACGATGGTGAAGAAGAAAGCCAGGAACAATTATTACAGACCCTTGCCTTAGCGCAGCAAATGAACGCACCTATAACAAAGGTTCCAGCTAATAATGCGGCGCAAAAAATTGCTGAAATCGCAACAGCTAAAAAGGCAGAAGGTTTTAGAATTGAATCTATTTTCCTTGGCGACCGCAAAGACAGAACTTGGCTTTCAAGATTAAATATGTCCTTGCCAAAAAAACTTCGCAGTAAAATAGACCATAATACCAAAATTATAAAAGTTTCTCTTGGTATTAAAACTATTCACCGGAGACGTTTAGCAAAATTATTTAGAATAAATTTTAAAGAAATATTTTTCAGCCTAACGGCAGTATGCCTAGCAACAATAGTAATAGACATCCTTTATTATATATGGCCGGAATTTATGGGCGTCCATAAAAGTAATAAATTTATTATTTATATGGTTGCCTGTGCGTTCTCCGCTGGAAGATATGGTTTAATCTCTGGTATTGTCGCTTCAATTGCCAGTTCACTAACTTTAAGTCTGTCATATGAGCCTTCTTTTTCGATTATTATAAGTGATCAAAACGATATAATGAATTTGGCACTATTCCTTACTGCTGCAATTGTTATATCCGTATCTGGCAGCAAAGAATATAGCGTAAGAAAAGCCATAGCAAAACGCGCCGAACGACTACAATCTCTACTTAGGGTACATAGAGTTACATTAAATAAAAAAAGCCCTTCTGAGGCGATTCATACATTAGATACTGAAATTTCTAGACTTATTGGCACAGATATAGCATTCTTTTTAACCTCTACTATGAATCCTAATGTTCTTGAGGCATTATTCCACAAAGATATTGTTTTATCAGAGGCAGACAGAAAAGCCTTACAGATTTGCTGGGAAGAAAGTAAAGCAACTGGCGCAGGCTCTATTGATTACCCTGGATGCTTGTGGCGCTTCGAGCCATTGATTACATCTCAAAATGAAATTGGCGTTCTGGGAGCTAATATCAAAGGTTCGTTTAATTTTGATTCAAGCTTTGGCAGATTATTAAGTGACATTGCAGGACAAGCAGCCCTTATACTTGAACGCCTGGAGCTTGGTATTATTGCCGAAGAAACCCGCATGCAGGCAGAACGTGAAAAATTAAGATCCATGCTTTTATCTAGTGTTTCGCACGATTTGAAAACACCACTTGCATCTGTAATTGGTTCATTAAGTGTATTCCAAAGTATGGGAGGAAAGCTAACTGAAGAGCATAAGCTTGAATTAATAGACACGGCACTTGAGGAAGCACAAAGACTTGATAGTTTTATTACTAATATATTAGATATGACACGACTAGAAAGTGGCCAGATCGAATTAAAAGAAGAATGGATTAATCCGAAAGAGTTACTTGCTTCTCTAACTAAGCGCCTTCGCGACCGCCTAAGCAAATATCAATTTGCTATATTAGAAAATAAAACAGATGTTGAAGTGTGTGTAGACGCCATGATGACAGGCCAGGTTTTACAAAATGTTCTAGATAATGCTGTAAAATATACCAAAGTAGGTACTAAAATCGAGGTTAGCTGGGACATGAATAATGAAGGATTTTATTTCCAGATCCGAGACTATGGAAGTGGAGTACCTGAGGATCAACTAGAAAAGATATTTGACAAATACGCACGAATAAATAAAAAGGATAATAAAGTTGCAGGTACAGGTCTTGGCCTTGCTATTAGTAAGGCTGTCATGAAAGCGCAAAATGGAAAAATTTATGCGAAGAACCACCCAGATGGTGGCGCTATTTTTACTATCTGCTTACCACACTGGCGGCCAAGCAATAAGTCTTATAATTTCACAAAGGCTGCATAAAAAATATGCCACTAAAAGATAAAAACATACTCGTTATTGACGATACCGATTCAATCCGCACGTTCTTACGTATTTCTTTACAAACGCGTGGGGTAATCTTTCATCAAGCAGCTAATGCCGAAGAAGGTGTTTTTCTATGCAATGAGGTAAAACCTGAAGTGGTTGTAATGGATTTAGGACTACCAGACAAAGACGGGCTCGACATAATTTCAGAAATTAAGCAAGTGGATGTAAAAGGCAAGCCACCTTCTATAGTAATCTTATCAGTCAGAAATGACAATAATACAAAAGATAAAGCATTTAAGCTTGGGGCCGATGATTATATCACAAAACCATTTTTAATGGATGATTTAATGGATGTTATTAGTAATTTACTTACAAAAGATATTAATAAGCCCGCAACAAAAACTTATTAATTCTAAATAATTTTATTATATCATATTGATATTATTAATTTCGTTATAAATAGTTTCCTTATCTCCGATAGCGTAATCTTAAAATAACGGCTTCCTAGCCGCCAATATGTTATAGGAGATTACAATGATAAACATTAAAACTTCTCTCGCAATTGCAGGAACGGCTGTATTGTTATCAACCACTGCTTTAGCGCAGAATTTAACAATAAAAACTTTACCTGATAGTGGAACTGTTTCTATTACAGGAACTGTCGATAAAGTAAAAAATGAGAAACGATTTGTATTACGAGATAATAGCGGAACTATATCTGTGGATATAGAATCGAATAAACCAATACTTCTACAAAAAGGACAAACTGTAAGAGTATCTGGATATATAGATAAGCATTTAATGGGCAAGGACATTAATGCAACAAGTGTTGAAGTCCAAAGTAATCCTCCACAAGATACAACAGCATCCACTGGAGGCGATGTAGACACACCAGATAGAGCAAGCGAATTTTCAATTGCTAATTTACCGCAAAGTGGAGCCGTGAAAGTATCTGGCCTAATACAAGACCTTAATAATGAAAAGAATTTCACCTTGCAAGACGATACAGGTAAAATAGATGTTAATATACAGGAAGCTGAAATATCAACATCATTAAGTAATAGTACTAAAGTAGTTGTATTTGGTTATGTAGAAAATGGACTTACAGGTAGAAAAATTAAAGCAACTAAAGTTCTGGTTAATTCATTATCTCATATGTAATTATAATTAGGAGTTAATTATAAAAGCAATTTTTATGTGGCTAATTGGAATACCCATACCACTTATAATATTATATTAAAAATAGTATCCTGTTTTTAACTTAAAAAGGAAGAGTAGTGTGACCTGTAATGATAGAGTATAATAAACTACATACGAACAATATAACAAAGATTAATGTCAGGAACTTTGCTATAGAAGTAAAGGTTCCGGCCAGACCTCTAAATCCTAGTACCGCTGCAATAACTGCAAGGATAAAAAATATAATAGCCCACTCTAACATATTCACCTCTTATATAAAAATAACATAAGTATATTTTCATATATAAGGAGTTAAGAATCGAGTGGGCTTATATAATAAAAAAATAAAGATGATTAACTTACAGCAGAAAGCGCCGCTTGAGATATAACTTCATTCTCTTTATTATTATCACTTTCTATTATTTCCATACGATAACCAATACCAGGCTCAGTCATTATATATGTATGGCTCTGATTTGATTGTTCGATTTTCTCGCGAATTTGGCTTAGGTATACGCGAAGATACTGCATGTCATCACTATGAGCTGGTCCCCAGACATCTTTTAATATCTGTTTATGTGTCAGCATTTTTCCACGATTTACCATGAAATAACGCAATAGCTCATATTCCTTTGGGGTAAACTCTGTTTTTACATTGTTAATAAATACTTCGTGACGTACTAAATCCATACGTATATTGCCATTTACCAGCTCAGGCTCTCCTGCCTCTTTAGTTACAGACTTTCTTAAATTAGCGTGTACTCTGGCAAGTAATACACTAGGATTAAATGGTTTGGTTATATAATCATCTGCACCAAGCTCTAAAGCTTTTATAACCTCGCTATCATTATTACGTACAGAACATACTATAATCGGCACCTGCGACCATTGGCGAATAACTTGTATAACTTCCTCACCATCTATATCTGGCAGCCCCATATCTAAGATGATAAGCTCTGGTTTTATTGAAGATGCCATTCTTGCGCCCATTTGCCCGTTCTCTGCATCGATCGCTTTAAAGCCGTTACCTTCCAATGTAATAGTCAATAATTTACGAATTGGCGGTTCGTCTTCAATAATTAATACTGTGTTTTTTTTGTGATTCATTCTCGCCCCCTTTCTCATAAGTTAATGTTATTTCTAACTGAGCGTCCATAAATTTTCCATAAGGAAATGTTACTGCTTTAGCCAGTAGTTGATAAACGAAAATGATAAGTAAGTATTAGTGCGCTGGTATTAATCCTTGAAATCTTCAAAATGATCAAGAAACTTTTGTTCGTTCCAGAAATTACGACCGCGGGTTTTTACCATTGCATAAATTGTCGGTATTACAAATAGCGTAAATAACGTTCCAACCATCATACCACCAATAATTACCCATCCTATTTGGTTACGGCTTTCTGCACCTGCTCCCGTCGCTATAGCCAGTGGTAATGCACCTAATACCATAGCTCCGGTTGTCATTAATATTGGACGCAACCTAAGTTGGCACGCCTCATGTAAGGCTTCCAACACGTCTTTACCTGATTCCTCAAGCTGATGAGTAAATTCTATAATTAATATTCCATGCTTAGTAATGAGGCCTATCAATGTAATAAGACCTATCTGGCTATATATATTCAATGTGCCGTTCGTTATGTATAATGTAAATAATGCACCGGCCATAGAAAGCGGCACAGATAACATAATTACAAGAGGATTAATGAAACTTTCAAATTGCGCAGCTAGTACAAGGTAAATAAATAATAACGCCAAAATAAATGTTACAGCAAGACTAGCACTTGATTGCTTAAATTCACGCGACTCGCCATCCAGGTCATACATCATATTTCGAGGAAGAACTTCTTTGGCTTTTGTTTGTAAGGCATCCAAAGCAGTACCAAGCGTTGTACCAGGAGCTAAGTTAGCAGTAATTTTTACTGAACGAAGTTGATTAAAATGGTTTAATTCACGCGGAGCAACGTTTTCTTTTAAACTGACAAGGTTTGAAAGCTCAATCATTTTATTATCATAGCCACGCACATATATCTCTGAAATGTCTGTTGGGCTTGTACGTTGTTCATCCTGTACTTTTACAATAACGTCATATTGCTGGCCTTCTTTTTTGAAACGGGTAACTTTGCGTCCACCTAACATTGTTTCCAATGTGCGGCCAACTGTATCAACATCAATTCCAACTGCAGCCGTTTTATCGCGATTAAGACTAACTGTTATTTGTGGCTTATTCAGTTTAAGATCAGTATCAACATTGGTAATTCCTGGATACTTTTGCAATTCTGCTAAAAATTTATTTGTTACATCATTTAACTCTTCATAAGTACCTGTTGTTTGTATAATGAATTCTACAGGTTTACTTGCAGCACTACGCCCTAGTGATGGAGGATTAACAGCAAAAGACATCACACCAGGAATCCCACCAAATAGTTTAGGTGATAATTCTGCAGAAATTTCCTGTTGTTTTCGATGACGATCATCCCAGTCTTTTAGACGCATAAAAGCTATACCTTGCGATACTGAAGGCATCCCCGCAACCACGAAATATTTTTCTACTTCAGGGATAGCCACAAATATTGGCTCCATCTTTTTCATCCAGTAAGTAGTATAATCAATAGTGGATCCTTCTGGTGCGATTGCGATGGCTAAAATTGTTCCACGATCTTCTGTTGGTGAAAGCTCAGTGGGTAATAATTTAAAGAATATAACACCTGTTAAAGCAACGCATCCCCCTATTACCAGCACAGTCTTGGTGTGCTTTAAGGCCCAATTTAATAACTTACCGTATCCATCCTGTAAATTAGAGAGCCAACGTTCAATTGTGTTAAACATCGCCCCGTGCTTCTTCTCGTGTTTTAAGAAACGTGAGCACATCATAGGAGAGAGCGTTAAAGCTATAAATCCCGAAATAATAACAGCACCTGCAAGTGTTAGGGCAAATTCAGTAAATAATTTTCCTGTTCTTCCTTGAGAAAAAGCTATCGGAGCATAAACAGCTGCCAAAGTTAAAGTCATGGCAACTACGGCAAACGCGATTTCCTTGCTGCCTTTTAATGCTGCATCAATCGGTTTCATACCATTTTCAATATGACGGTATATATTTTCCAGCATTACTATGGCATCATCTACCACAAGACCAATTGCCAGAACAATAGCAAGCAGAGTTAATGTATTAATACTAAAGCCAAATATATACATCATCATAAATGTACCGATAAGGGATACCGGTATAGTAACGAGAGGAATCATTGTAGAACGCACACTGCGCAAGAAAAAGAAAATTACCAGTACTACAAGTATAACAGCTTCTGCGATAGTATGGTATACAGCTTTAATTGAGCGATCAATAAATATTGAGCTATCGTAAGCGACGTTAATTTGCATGCCTTGTGGCAAGCTAGATTCAATTTCTGGCAATACATTCTTTACGCCACCTGATACTTCAAGCGGATTTGCAGTTGCCTGCTTTATAACACCAAGCGCAACTGCATCTTTACCATTAAAACGAGTAGTGCGACGCTCATCTTCAGGGGCAATTTCTGAATGGCCAATATCACGGAACCGTACAAAGCTATCGCCGTTTTTCTTGATAATAAGGTTATTGAATTCTTCTGGAGTGCGTAAATCTGTTTCTGATAGTACCGTAAATTCACGGTTCTGGCTTTCTATCAAACCTGCTGGAATTTCTACGTTCTGGTGACGCAATGCATTTTCTATATCCTGCACAGTAAGACCATAAGCAGCGAGTCTTTCAGGCTTTAGCCAAAGCCGCATCGACATACGTCGCTCACCGAAAATGCTGACATCAGCTACGCCATTTAAATTCTGCAAACGGTCTTTTACATAGCGATCAGCATAGTCAGATATTTCCATCGGCGAGTGCCTATCGCTATAAAACGCCAGATATATTATCGGCTGGGCATCAGCTTCAACTTTGGAAATAATCGGTTCTTCTACTGCTTCAGGCAATTGGCCACGCACACGGCTCACGCGGTCGCGAACATCTGCTGCAGCACTTTCTGGATCGCGTGTTATTTTAAAGCGTACGGTAATCTGGCTAGTTTCCTGACGGCTAATTGAGCTTATTACTTCAATGCCCTCAATGCCAGCAAGTGAATCCTCTAATGGCTTGGAAATTTGTGATTCAACAATTTCAGAGCTAGCACCAAGATAAACTGTTCTTACCGTAACAACAGGCTCATCTATTTTTGGATATTCACGTACTGTTAGTCGATCGTAAGCAACCAAACCTAATAATATCAACATAATGTTGATAACAGTGGCAAAAACCGGCCTGCGTATACATATATCAGAAATAATCACGGCTATTGCCCCGCTGAATTATTATCAGTTTTCTTTTCTTCAACAGCAACCGGAATTGCCTGCCTTTCATCCGGAAGTGCAGTAACCGGCATACCATCACGCACTTTCATATGCCCAGCAGAAATAACTACATCTCCTTGTGCAAGGCCAGAAACAATCTCAACCATGCCTTTACTACGGGTTCCTAAGGTTACTTCAACAGTTGCCGCTTTTCCATCAACCACCTTCATAACAAAAACCTTACCACCATTTGGAATAATAGACTCCTCAGGTATCAAAAGAGCTTTGTCATTTACACTCACGTGGATTGTAACATAACCAAACATACCTGGACGCAGTAGTTTTTCTTCGTTTGGTATTATTGCTTTGGCAGTTATATTACGGGTATCAGGGTCAATTTTCGGGTTGATAGCGTATAATTTTCCTTCAAATTGTTTATTGGGCCAAGCATCTACAGTTATAAGTATTGGTAGGTTTTCTTTTAAAACAGCAAAATGCTTCTCAGGCAAAGTAAATTCTACTTTAATAGGATCGATAGAGACCAGTTCAGTTATAACGCTGCCAACGTTTAAATAATCACCTGTGCTTATTGCCCTAAGACCAATAATTCCATCAAATGGCGCCTGGAGTTTAGTCTTTTCGTAATCAATATTAGCTTTTTCATAGGCGGCTTTACTAGCAAGTAACGTAGAGCGTGCTTCATCACGGCTTTGCTTTGATGCGGCTCCCACCTTACTTAGGTCGCTGTTTCTTTGAAACGTAGACTGCGCCAGGTCATAAACCGCCTTAGTGCGTTCTACTTCCTGCTCATATTCACGAGAGTCAATCTCCAGTATTAAATCGCCTTTTTGTACAATTTGACCTTCAGAGAACTCTGCACGCTCTATTTTACCAGCAATTTCTGATTTTATAATAACCGCTTCATTAGCCTGTAATGTACCTACGGCAAGTATATCATCACTTAAACTCTTTGGATCAACACGATACGTAACAACCGGTAAACCACCACCTGGGTTTTGGCTGGCTTGCGTACTCTTCTTGATAGACCATAAATAATAGCCTAAAAGTACCACTGCGATTATTGCTACTGCGATAATATAATTCTTTTTCATAATTCTTTTTTACAGCGAAATGTTTAAATTATATCTGCCTTATGTTTTCCACACTTTTCTTATAAAACGGGTAGCTAAAGTTAGCAAGATAAGTTTCCATAAAATACGCTGCTTTTTATAGATATAATCACACAGGGGTAAATATTATATTTATTATAACCAGTGATTGAAAGTCTGCGCATGAGTTTATATAAAATGACAAAAAATAAACATTTTAGGCACAATCGTAATAAAATTGATTGTTTTATGTTTACTTTGTACCCGTTTTGTGATATAACCTCTGCACGATTTGATTTAATAATGCAACAAACAAGAAGAATAACTAAGCAAGGGGTAATGATAATGTCTAAAGAACAATTATACGTACAAGATATTGAGACTGGAATTACAAACATTCTTCCAGAATCATTGAATACGAAACTTTTAGATTGGATTGATGGAGTTAAAAAATCTGGTGTAAATAGCCTAACAATTAAGAACGAAACAAAAGAAGAAGATGTTCAAACTACAGAAGACAATATAACTATAACTATAGAAGACAATATAACTACAGAAGACCATGTAAGCAAATTAGAGCAAATTATAAATGAATATAAAGAAGTTTTAGCGGATGAAGAAGCTAGAAATGCAGTAGATAATCTTCTGAAAGACAATTTCAGCAATGATGGGCTTATTTATAACGATTATCGCTACGAAGATGCAAAAGTTATTATAAAAGATGCTTTATCTGCTGAAATCGATATTAATACACAGCCAGAACTTAGTACATTAGCAAAAGTGACTTTAGGCACATCTCTTGCTTTATCTGGCTTAGCTACAGTAGGTCTTGTTCTTGATGGAGCTTTAGCTACACCTGTTCTTAATAATAATAAAGCTAATTATGCAGAACCAGAAAACTTAAAACGTGATGCAGAACAAAATGGATGTTTCTTAGGAACGCAAGAAGTAGGATCAGCCTCTTTCCCTACTCAAACTTGCCAACCACAAGGAGGAAGCGGCGGTACGATAGGAGTTGCCGGTTCATCAACTCAAAGTGCTGTGCAGGTATCAGGAGAAGTGGGTCCTAAATTATCGGATTCAGCGTTCACTAACACTCCTAAATATTCACTAGGTACCATGACTAATCCAAACAATAGAGAATCTACAGCAGTTGCTGCTGAAGGTTTCTTAAACTACTTAATGCAATTATCAGGCTCAGCAAATGCGCCTGCCACTCGTGATGTACAAGTTCTTACATCAAGAGATGGTGATAAAATAGGTCTTGAAGCATTATGTTTAACTAACACAGCAAAAAACACAGCTGGAATTAAAGTTGCAAATATGGTTATAGACAATCCTCCTGCATCTACCGGTCCAGTAGTAGGGTGTGACATATCAAGCTATAACACGGTTATTAACCTGATTAGAAGCCGTAATAACAATGCTGAGCTAAGTGAAGCACAGGCACAAGTATATTTTGATGGCCTACTATCTGCTGCTAGCCTTACAAGAGCTGATTGTACCGCAGAAACTATAGTTAACATTGGTACAACATATGCTGAAACAGTATGTGCGAAACCTGGTCACCCTACAGTAATACACTCTACAACTCTGGAAGCTAAAAACACAGGAGCTGCAGTAACTGGCCTTACTTGTGGAACAACTTCTACTGCTAATGCACCATGCCCTGATAACATCCTTATTAATGGTGTAGTTCAGAGTGCTAATCCGAGTCCATCAGTAACGCCAACACCTACTCCAACGCCTACGCCTACGCCTACTCCAACGCCTACTCCAACTCCAACGCCGACGCCAACTCCTACACCTACGCCTACGCCTACGCCGACGCCAACTCCTACTCCGACTCCAACACCTACGCCTACGCCAACACCTACGCCGACTCCAACGCCGACGCCTACACCTACTCCAACACCTACGCCTACGCCTACGCCTACACCTACACCTACGCCTACACCTACGCCAACGCCTACTCCAACACCTACACCTACGCCTACTCCAACACCTACGCCTACTCCAACACCTACGCCAACGCCTACTCCAACACCTACGCCTACTCCAACACCTACGCCTACTCCAACACCTACGCCAACGCCTACGCCAACGCCGATGCCAGGTAATACAACAGTAGTAACAGCTATTCCGAATCCTACTCCAACTACATCAGGATGGGGATATGCAATATCGGCCTTTGGTGTTGCAGCAGTTGGCGGAATTGTTGGTGGACTTGCATTGCTCCATAAAAGAAGGGGTGCAACTGGCAATACTGTTGAACTCAATGCTCATGCCGCTGATATTGAACAGGGAAGAACACCAGACAACATTGAAGCAAGTATGGGAGGTCAGGCACCAAATGATACGGCACAACCAGTTGTTGGGCCAAATACAGCAAGACTGTCTAGTTTTAGTAATGCTCAAGGAAGACACTAAATTTTTAACCAAGTAGGTTTAATATAGTATAAGTTAACTTTAAAAACCCGACATGGTAATATAACCAGTCGGGTTTTCTATTTTATCATTTATCTAAAATTTATAAAAATTATTATTAAGCCAAATTGTTTTTTTACCCCTTTTTCTACAGCATCTAAATTCAATACTCGATTAAGTGCTACTAAATAAATAGCAGTTAATTAAGAGCAAAATGATTTTTTATAAGGAACACAAGAAGGGGTAATTAAAATGGCTAAAAAAAAATCTTATACTTTTGATATAGAAAATAACCTTCCACTACTACCTACCGCAAATGATACTAAAAAAGAACCAGGATATATTCGTAGTTTTTTACAAAATCTTAGCCATGATACACAAGTAAAAATTTTCCGAGGTGTTTCACTTATTTCTGCTACCACATATGGATTGTACTGGGCATACCAGTTTTATTTAGCAAACTCAGAATCAATTGATAAAACATTAGATAGTTTCAATTCTACAAATAGTACTAGCCATACAAATACTTTAAATCTATCAAACACTACTACAATCCAGAAACGAGACCTTGAAGAAATAACGTACACAACCAGTTCAATAAATATTGGGCCAGTTAATTATGCCCCATTAACTTACACACCACCGGGAAACAATACGGGAACAATTTTAGTTGCTGGAGATTCACATTTATCTGCAAAAACAACCGTTGAACAATACGGCACATCTTTAACTGATAAATCGGGCGTTTACCATTACACGGTTACCGGCATCCCAGTACAAAGCAAGGTAGAAGATATTGCAGCAATTTATAGGACAATGGAACAACAAGTAGGAGTTACTAGCTTACCTAATAATAAAAATGTCCAGGTGGGTACATTTGGAGATGCAGGCCCAGTAGTTGCAAAAGCTTTATGCAGTGAGAAAGATAAGTCAATAAATCCAACCAGCATAAATATGCAAAATATATTTATATCAGAAGCTGTTGTTCCTTCAGGGCAAACAAAATTATTTCCTGCAGGATGCAACATATCAGATAATAAAGATAGTACATTAACGTTAGTTAGCAGCGATAAAAGCCAAAAAGTAACAAATAGTCAGCGTCAGGCATTCTTTAGTAATACATTAGATGTAAGCGGACTTACAAATGCTGATTGTAAAACTGCCGAATATAATACTGGCAAAGTAACTGCATATACCGAAACAACTTGCGCAAAAGCCGGACATCCAACTATTAAACAAATTGTAACGCATGAACCTAAAAATATTGGCGGTGGGTATAACAGCCAAATTTCTGGAGGAACCGCATTTGTAAATGTTATTGGCTACGATAATATTTCTGGTGATCCAGCAAGTGAACCAAAAATCTGGGACCGTTTAATCAGTTCAGTTGTAGAGAGCACTTCTCCTACTACAACCCCAGGGGGTAATTTATCTCCAAGCTCATCAAATCATCCCCCTATTCCAAGAATTTCAACTGATGGCGAATTAAATACCAAGCATGCCAATTTTACTTTTCCTAAACACACCCTGCCTGCTTATAAAGAACCAAACCCTACTCCAGCTGCTACAGACTCTACTCCATCTTGGCTATGGCCAGTAGTAGGCGTATCTGGTGCAATTCTCGCTGGAGGTGCTATTTTTGCCTTCGTTTTGGCTGATAAAAAAGACGCCGTGCAAAATGATGTTAGCATACCAGTCCATGCCGATACTCTCCCTGTTCAAGATAGAGCAGATACTAGTTTGGGCGGGCAGGTACCTTCTTTTGCCGCCACTGAATCATTAAGACGAGCTTCAGGTACACATAGCATTGTATAATTTTAATGGAAGTCCTAATTTATTTTCCAGGACTTCCATATTTTTTCTTGTATATCTTATAGCTAAAGCTTATAGACACATCATTAACATTTGTCCGATCACTTCACAAAATAGTCGTCTCGAATATTTTACATCAACAATCTTACTACTAAGAGTTGAAAAACCCAAATCAAATATCACCCTACAAGGTAAAACCCCAGCATTTGTGCTAGCAAGGCAGAATCAGGCAAATGAATTTATATTTACTTTAGAATTTTTTCTTGCTATATGTCGCGGTACTAAACTAATACATCCGCACCACAGATAAAGAACCAAAAGCAAGGGGTTATAATAATGGCTAAATTTAAAGAAAATCTAGAAAACGATATTGAAGCTCTATGGGATAACAGGGATACTAAACAAAGGGATACTAAACAAGAAGTTGGGTACTTACAGAGCTTAAAAAATAAAGTTTCTCCCCAAAAGCGTTTATGGATCGCTCAAGGCGCAACTATTATTAGCGTTACAGGAATTGCTTTGTATCAGGGATATCAGTATTGGACTGCTTTTAGTGCTGCAAATAAAGAATTAGTTGATGATGCCACAAAAGCACTTAATTCTACTTTTAATTCTACAGTTGATGCTAATAATGTAGTAAACTTAACAAATTCTACTCTAATTGAAAGACGTGATGTAGAACAATCTGGTTACTACAATGGTCAGGTAACTGTTGGATCAGAAACTTATGCTACTGGCAATTTCGGACCACAGGGTGGAGCTAAATCTACTATCATACTTGCTGGCGGCCCTGACACTACACCACAAAGTGTAATAAATGCCTATGGCGCCCCACTAACAGATTTAGCTGCTCAAAAAGATTACCTTGTTTCAGCTCTTTCTGTAAAAAATATGCCTACTGATGATGACGCTATTAAAGAACTAGCCAACGTACAAACTGCAACTACTAATCCACGTAACCAGAAGTTCGTTCTTGGTTGTGATGACAAAGCTACTCAGGCCTGTGTTGATGTTGCTTTAGATTCTTCTATAAATAATAAATCAACAAAGATAGTTTTCTCTGCATCTCACCTTGATGGAATTAGATATCCAGCAGGAAATCTATCCAGCAGCACTACTGTAGATATTATTGCCAATACTCAAGACAAATTAACCACAGTTGCACAACAAGGGCAATTTTTTGATAATATGTTAGATAAAGCTGGCCTGACTAGAGATAATTGTGCATCTACCGACTTTTTCCCTGGTATAAATGGTCAATACACACTTACCGAATGTGGCGCACCAGGTCATGCATCTGTAAATTTTTACAATGTAACTCACACTAGCACTGGTTCTAACCACCAAATCACAGGAGGTGAAACCAGACTGACAGACCGTACTTCTGATATTATAGGAGATACTCCGCCACCTTATCCACTAACATATAAAATTCTAATGGACGCTGCGGATTTAACTACTTGCAGCCCTTCTAACCCTACTTACTGCCCAAAACCTACCCCTACTCCAGCTCAACCGGCTCCTACTTCAGCGGAGACTAGTAGTCCAGCTCCGCAGGCTTCTAGCCCTACTCCAGAGAATGTGGTGCCTAGCCCGAAACCAAATACAGTACCTAGCCCAGAAGCAGAAACTCCTAGCTTAGAGAATGCACCTTCTCCAAGCAACATCACAGGTGGTGAGCCTGTAGTTAAGCCAGGTCTTTCTACGGGAGAAAAAGTCGGAGCTGCTATTGGTGGCGTTTTTGGTGCGCTTATAATAGCAGGAGCCGCAGTAGCTGCAGCAATTTGGCAACGGAAGGAGGCTGTGGTGAATAATACACCAGAGGAAGTAGAACAAGGCACAGCTCCAAGCAATCCTCCAACACGTACGTCTAGTCAAAGCAGTTTTGGAGGTCAGGCACCAAGTGCCGCTGCCCCAGGTAGCTTTGCTACTAGAGCAAGCAGCAGCAGAGGGGGCGTAGTACAAGGCATACAATAGTTATAGTAAAAAGTTGAGAATTGCTCAATAATTACTTATAACTATAGGCATGCAAGCCTTTAAAAATAATATACATCTATGGAAGTTCGATTTGGTTAATTTAACCAGTCGGGCTTCCACAAAAGACCTACTTCCCTTACTTTCTCCTGAAGAACAATCACAATCTACAAAATATAAGATTCCTGAAGACCGCGCCCGTTTTTGTACAGGCCGTTATATGCTACGCATACTTAGCAGCAATTACCTTAATATTGCCCCTCTAAAACTTCAGCTTATAAATAGCAACTCTGGAAAACCATATTGGCAAGGGCAAAATCTACATTTCAATATTTCGCATTCAGGTAATTACATAATTATTGGTTTTGCAAGAAACCATATAGGGATAGACATTGAACAAATTAGTGATAAGCGGAACATTGATTTTATAGCAAAACATTATTTCCACCAAAGAGAAATAGATGCAATAAATTGCCTGCCTCAAGAACAACAAAAGCAAAAATTTTATGATATATGGGCCCGAAAGGAAGCTGTTATAAAAGCACTCGGAACCGATTTATTTAGTTACTTGCAAGATTTTTCTGTACTGGCTAATACATTAGAACTAAATGGCCAAAAAATTCAGATAGAAACAGTTTCCATAGCAGATGAATACGCTAGTGCAATTGCATTAGTAGGCGATAATATGCCGCCTGTTAAACAGTTTGAATATGATGACTACTTACTTTTACCCTCAAAAAAGTTTGCAACCATTTCTGCTAATGAAATTCCATAATTTGCACGTACAGCCTGATTCAGATCAGCAACCGCATGGCCACCACCAGGAATTATTTTTGCATTAAATGACGCACCTGCTTGCTTTACCCCCTGCCCGGTTTGCTCTACTGAACGGTAATTAACTTTAGTTATACTTTTATCGCCAACTCCGCCTGCCACTGGAACGTTAGTATCTTGCTCTCCATGAATTTCCAGAATTGGCAGACCATCTAAATTGCGGCAATTATTTGTAGCTAAAGTGCCAGATATAGAAACCATTGCGGCTATCATATTTGGTTTTTCACAAGCAAAACGATATGACATCATTGCGCCATTTGAATGCCCCATTAAATAAATACGATTAGTATCGACCGGATATCTTTTTGCTATTTCGTTGATAAAGCCAGCAATGTAAGAAACATCATCGATATTTTCTTTAACAGCAATACCACAGCAATCACCAGCATTCCAGGTACGTTTATCCTTCATCATTCTGAGACGGCCTTCAGTGCCATTTAAATATGCTACAGCAAAACCTTTTTTATCAGCCACCTGATTCATGCCAAGTGCATTTTCAATAAATTCGGCATTACCTAAACCACCATGCAATGCAATAAGGAGTGGTGCTTTTTCATTTTGCAGTGAGTTTGGGATATGCAGTTTGTAACTGCGCCCATTATATACAGTTGATGAGTTATTATTGCTCACTGCTTTCTTACCTTTATCTGCCAAACATGAAGTATTAAAACATAATGATAAGATAGCCACAATAATAAAAAGAATTTTGGATTGCTGGTTCTTCATAGTTAATACCTTTATTGAATATGTAGTTTATTTAGCATGGAATAAAATATATATAAATGAAATTCCTAATTACCATACCTATCCATAAACGCATGGCTAGCATAAACCATTTCACGCAAATTAAGCAATTTACCTTCCAAGTCTATAATTGCAACAGCTAGCCAATCTGCCTCTTTTTTTAAATACCGATATCGCGATTTTGTATCCAACATTGAAGGTTCCGGATCTTTCATATTTTCAGCAAATAAGTAACGCAAAGTGGGAGAAATCTGGTTAACACCAATTATACGCATATCAGAAATATTCCTTTGCATCTTCTCACGCAACTGAATTGCCCTTATATTGTTTTGTAACGCCCGTTTTATTTCCTTACGTAAATCAGGATTAATATTAATTTTATTTTCTTCAACATAATGGCTACAGTTACTTTCTAATTCCTTGCTGTAATCATCATGCAGTTTCTGTACAATTTGTTTATCAGCTTTATATTGCTCAGGGTCTAATTCTTCTAATTTTCTATCCATTTCATTAACCAAAGCTATGATCCAGCGCATTTGCCCCTTGATCATATTATATTTACTGGTAATAGTTTCTACAGACATATTAGGGGGCGGATTGCCGTCATCATCAAAGAAAAACAACATGGATTCACATATATCTCGTTTGCCCGCAATTTCTTCTAAATGACTTTCTACTTTCTTTTGCACTATACTCTTTTTAGCATTATCTATCATTTCAAGGCGTAGCTTCTCACGAGCAGGGTTTTT
>JAJONM010000123.1 GCA_021323415.1 Rickettsiaceae bacterium | reverse complement strand
GATCGCCCTATCACTTGCACCACGATTTAGCAGAGCATCGATTGTGGCGATGGCAGTGTTTACAGTAACTTCCTTTTGCGCCTGATTGCTGGCAACAAGCGGCAGGTTAAGGTTAACGGTGTTAGCCATTTTGGGTCTCCTTCTGATTTTGGATTTTTAATACAAAAAACCCGCATTTGATTGCGGGGTTTTTTACTTAGTATATTTAAGGTTATTCGCGGCCTTTATCCTGGTCTTTTTTATCAAGAAGATCAGCGAATTTTTCGCCTTTATCTTTTAAGAAGCGATTAATTCCCACTTCTACTTCAGGTCTTTTATTTAGAGATACAGTAGTTCTAAATTGATCGCGCTTTTGCTTTAAAGTTTCATCACCCTTAGTTATTATTTTATTAAAATCCGGCTCTGCTTCATCAACAAATTTTGAAACCTGCGCTGTTTTTAATAATTCTTCAGGCATCCTAAACAAACGGAAATTTTGCTGTTTTAGCGCCTCCCCTAATTCAAGCTTTGGCCTACCATCGTTTGGTTTTTCTGGCTCTTTATGTTCAAAGGATTTTGATTCTATAATTTCAGACAAATTAGGAATACGTAAGGCATCCTTTAAAATAACTATTGCATCAGTAATGCAAGAACCTACATCAGCTTGTCTGGTTCCCTTATTGAGAAACACCTGATAATCAGGAAAAAGGTTAGCCACTACATAATAACTTTTTATTCTTGCACCAGAATTAGAATCAAAAATCATTATATGTTTTTTATCATCAAAAAGCACCGGAACAGCATGTTGCATGCCATGCATCAATACTGCTCCAAATGGCGTCTTATGTTCTTTAGTTAAACTAGTAAAATCTTCTTTAAGTCTCTGAAACCGTTTGTTTAGGTTATCAGGCGAGTCTACTTTCCCTGTGTAGTCAATAACCTGAATATTAACGCCATATTTTTCTCTATAATACTCGGCTAAAATTTTGGCACCTTCAGGGGTTGGCTGAACAATCATAGGCTCAACCATATAACCATTAATTTCCTGTTTATAGGTGGAAGGTTTCCTGCGATAATATCTATTTTCTTCGTCTGACATTTAATTACCTTACTTTTCTTGCTTTGTACTATAACACACACAAAAACTGCTTTCAATCCCTAAACCAGTCTAATTCATGATTCACAACGCTATGTTAATATGGTATCTACAAAGGAAACATTAATAAGTGCTAGCATGATAGAAAATTGTACCATAACTCGACATAAAACCGTTGCCGTAGATGTAGGCGGGGTCTCCATTGGTGGAAACAGTCCCATTGTGGTACAGTCTATGACTAATACCGACACCGCCGATATTGAAGGGACTACTGCACAAATTATTGATTTAGCGACCGCCGGATCAGAAATTGTGCGCCTTACTGTAAATAATGACGATGCGGCAAAGGCTGTGCCGTATATCGCAGAAAACCTCGCTAAAGCCGGGTTTGACACACCACTGGTTGGGTGTTTCCATTATAATGGGCATTACCTGCTCGAAACTTATCCCGATTGCGCCAAAGCGCTTGCTAAATACCGAATAAACCCTGGCAATGTTGGTTTTGGCGCCAAGCAGGATACGCAATTTGCCAAAATGATTGAAGCAGCGATAAAGCATAACAAGCCTGTGCGTATCGGCGTAAACTGGGGCAGTATTGACCAGAACGTATCCAAACGCCTGATGGACGAAAATGCCAAACTCCCCTCACCTGCAAGTGCAGATGCTGTGCTGCGCGAGGCGTTAATTGTTTCTGCTTTGGAAAATGCAACTAAAGCCCGTGAAATTGGATTAGCAAAGGATAAAATTATCCTTTCATGCAAAGTAAGCCGTGTGCAGGATTTAATAAGCGTATATAGCGAGCTGGCTAAACGCTCTGATTATGCCTTACATTTGGGCTTAACCGAAGCCGGTATGGGCTCCAAGGGTATTGTGGCATCTACCGCAGCCCTTTCTGTTTTATTGCAGCAAGGGATTGGCGACACTATCCGCATATCACTCACGCCAAAACCGGGCGCGGAGCGCAAGCAGGAAGTTATTGTAGCCCAGGAAATATTGCAGACTATGGGTTTCCGCTCATTTGCTCCGCAAGTTACTGCATGCCCGGGTTGTGGCCGCACCACCAGCACAGTGTTCCAATCACTGGCTGATAAAGTGCAATCATATTTGCGAGACTCAATGCCAATATGGAAAGAAAAATATCCGGGCGTTGAAACTATGAATGTTGCCGTTATGGGCTGCATTGTAAATGGCCCGGGAGAAAGCAAACATGCCGATATCGGCATCAGCCTGCCTGGCACTGGCGAGGAACCCGCCGCCCCAGTATTTATAGATGGCAATAAGTTTATAACCTTGCGTGGCGCGAATATTGCTGAGGATTTCCAAAAAATTGTTGATGATTATGTGGTGAAGAGGTTTGGTTGATCTTAGTATAACTGTGTAACGGTGAATAGTGTAACAGAAAAATATTTCTATACTGTTGCACCGTTATACTGTTATACTGTTATACTGTTACACTAAATTTAGTCGGAGTAATAACATGAAAAAGTATTTCTTAATTCTCGCGCTAATTTTTGCTGCCCCAGCTTTTTCCGCCGATACCAATGGCATAGACACTAAATCAATTGAAGCAGAAGGCTTTGGCGAAATTAGCAAAATCCTTGAACGGATGACTCCCGAGCAACGCGAGCAAGTGAAAAAACAAGCAGCCCAAATGCAAGAAGAACTGGAAAAAATGACTCCTGCAGAGCGCGAAGCTTTGTTAGAACAAGCACGTAATACGCTTAAAACCATTGATACATCTAAAGTTGATGTAAAAAAGATTGATGCTAGTAAAGGCAAAAATTTAAAAGGTATTCAGGAAGACCTGGATATGTA
>JAJONM010000122.1 GCA_021323415.1 Rickettsiaceae bacterium | reverse complement strand
ACAAACATTTGTAAAAAATTATCGCTAGTAACTAATACCAACATGAAGAAAGTGAATAACGAAAGGTATGACATGAACCTCGGGACATGATGGTCATGACTCATGTAACCTACTGAATATATATGCACCAAAGCAGAAACCCAGGTAACAACTACTAACATTACGGCTGTAAGGCTATCAACCTTTAAAACCCAATTAGCCTGGAAACTGCCAGAGTCAATCCAACGGAATAAAGACATAGTCTCTGGCTGACCCAGCACAGCCACTTTATAAAACATAACAGCAGAAAGTAGCGCCGAGATAACCAAACCGCCGCATGTTACAAATTGCGCTTTCTTGTTTGAAATTACTCGTGACAAAATCCCAGTATAGAATGCTGCCATCAAAGGTATAAATACAATTGCTGCTATCACAAATTAGCCCTTCATCATGTTAACATCGTCAACGGAAATACTGCCGCGTTTTCTATAGTAAACTACTAATATTGCAAGACCGATAGCAGCTTCAGCGGCCGCAACAGTAAGAACAAAAATAGTAAATACCTGCCCAACCAAATCATGCAGATAGGCTGAAAAAGCAACAAAATTAATATTTACGGCCAGAAGCATCAACTCAACTGACATCAATATAATAATAATATTTTTCCGGTTAATAAAAATTCCGGTAACACCGATAATAAAAACTATCGCTGCGACAAAAAGATAATGTGATAAAGCTATTTCCATTATACACCTTTCTTCGATTGCACTTTAACCAGCTCGACACCTTCACTGCGTGTACGTTTTATTTGCTTGGATATACTTTGCTTTCTAACACCGGTACGAACGCGCAAGCACAGTACAATGGCACCAATCATAGCAACAAGTAATATAAGCCCAGAAACTTGGAATGGATATATATAATCAGTGTAAAGCACGCCACCTAAAGCCTTAGTATTACTAATCTCCGCTGGTATCGGGGAAAAAGCGCTCGCTTTAGGCGAAGGTAAATTTATAGAAATATTAATTACCATAATAAGCTCTGCCAGCATCACCAAAGCAACACCAATACCGGCCGCAAAATTACGAATAAATCCGCGCCTTACCGCCTCAAAATCTATATCAAGCATCATGACTACGAACAGGAATAGAACAGCCACAGCGCCTACATATACAATAACAAGCAGCATTGAGATAAACTCTGCGCCTAATAACAGGAATAAACCAGACGCATTAAAAAATGCCAGAATAAGGAATAAAATAGAGTGAACCGGATTTTTTGCAGATATAACCACTAAAGCTGATATAACCAGCACAAGTGACAATATATAAAACATTATATTAGCTATAAGCATCTTTCTTCCTACCTATACGGAGCATCTAATTCTAATCTTTTAGCCAAAATAGATTCCCATTTATCACCATTGGCTAAAAGCTTAGTTTTATCATACAATAATTCTTCGCGCGTTTCGGTAGCGAATTCAAAATTTGGCCCTTCAACGATAGCATCAACCGGGCAAGCCTCTTCACAAAGGCCACAATAGATGCATTTTATCATGTCTATATCATAGCGCGTTGTACGCCGGCTGCCGTCAGCACGCTCTTCTGCTTCAATAGTAATCGCTTGCGCCGGGCAGATTGCCTCACATAATTTACATGCTATACAACGCTCTTCACCACTTGCATAACGGCGCAAGGCATGCTCTCCTCTAAAACGCGGAGAAAGCGGCCCTTTTTCAAATGGATAGTTAATTGTAACTGGCCGCTTAAACATATATTTAAGCGCGATCCACATACCGGAAGCAATTTCGGCCAGAAACATAACGCGTGTTGATTTTTTTATATTCATATCTTTTTACGCCAATTTTCCAGAAAACAACATATAAGCCGATATTAAAATTACCCAAACTAAAGTAAGTGGTAAGAACACTTTCCAACCAAGTCTCATTAGTTGGTCATACCTATATCTTGGTAAAGCAGCCCTTACCCAGATAAATACAAAAAGCAACAACGAAATCTTGAGGGCAAACCATACAAAACCTGGAATAAATTGCAACGCCTCAATTCCAAAAGGTGGCAACCATCCACCTAAAAATAATATACTGGTAATGCCAGACATCAAAATCATATTTGCATATTCGCCTAGGAAAAATAACGCAAACGCCATTGACGAATATTCTACGTTATAACCAGCCACGATTTCCGCTTCAGCTTCCGGTAAGTCAAACGGGTGGCGGTTAGTTTCAGCCAGAATTGAAATGAAGAAAACAATCATCATAGGAAAAAGTAAAATGTTCTCAATTAACGATGTTTTGTGCAAAACTATTTCTGTTAGATTTAACGAGCCTTTTATAAGTAAAACCGTAATCAGAACAAAGCCTATGGAAACTTCGTATGATACCATTTGTGAAGCTGAACGTATGGCGCCCAAAAATGCATATTTAGAGTTACTTGCCCATCCGGCTATTATAATCCCATAAACGCCAAGCGAAGAAATTGCCAATAAATAGAGCACACCAACGTTGATATTTGCAAGAACCATGCCTTCGCTAAATGGTATAACTGCCCAACCAACCAGCGCGAGAACAAAAGTAATTACCGGCGCAAGTAAAAATAAGAGCTTATTGGATTTAGTTGGAACGATTACCTCTTTTAGAATAAGTTTTATACCATCAGCTAATGGTTGTAATAAGCCAAAAGGCCCTACAACATTGGGCCCTCTTCGCAGTTGTATAGCTGCAATAACTTTACGTTCAGCTAATGTTAGGTAAGCCACAGCAAAAATCATAGGCAACACAATTGCCAGTATTTTAGCTAAAATCCAGGCGCCAGGAATAACATATTCTTGCACCAAAGGCATTTGTAAAATTTCTTCCATTATGCAGCTTCCTCAGATTTTTTACCACCTATAGCTGATGTACAATCCGCCATAATTTTTGATGC
>JAJONM010000057.1 GCA_021323415.1 Rickettsiaceae bacterium | reverse complement strand
CAAGCTAACGAATCCCTACGTCACGCAGAAGAAGCCGGCGAGCTTATCACTCATTTTGGTGGCCACCCTTCCCTTGGCATTGGTAGCCTGCTTGAATCACACAAACACAATATTAACGATATTTTGCAGGAATCCCTAGACCACGAGAAAATCGGCCTGCAACATTACTATGACTTGCTAAAACTCGTAGAGGGAAAATCAGTTCTGCTGGAAGAATATGCTCGTAAAATGATTATGGAAGAAGAAATGCACATCAGCGACGTTGATAAAATGATGCGCAAACCAGGTGACATACACGCTGTTTCTAATTAATCTTATGGGGCAGTTACTTGCGCTGGACGGGGTTTGCAACCCCGTCCACAGATTCATGTCATTATAAAGCTAGAGAAAAGCCTAATAGTAACGACAAGTAAATAAAAAACAATTGCCCCTTACCTTACCTTTCTGCTATACACTCCACACTTTTATACGGGCGGTTAGCTCAGTTGGTTAGAGCGTCACGTTGACATCGTGAAGGTCGGAGATTCGAGTTCTCTACCGCCCACCATAAAAATCAATAGATTACCAAAGCATCATCATCCAAAACATAAGATATATTTTATGCAAATCAGAAGAAGATCATTCATTATATGAATCTTGTAATTGACCAATAAGTTGAGCATCAAACTTTGTTTTAGCTGACGCACCAAATGCCACTATAATATTTTTGTCTAACTCCATACGAACAGAAAGTACTTTGTGTGCCTCTTCCATTCTTTTGTAATCGTAAGTCCATTCCATTGTAGAAGGTTGCCACTGCGCTGCTGTTTTTGCAGTTGTAGCCTTCTCTACCTTCCCTCCAAGCACTTTAGCAATTTCTTCTGCACGCTTTTGTGCAAGTTCCGGCCCTACTGATTTTTCATTTTCACCCATACTAGGTAAATTTTTCACTTTTACATAGGCAGAATTTGAGGTAACAGAACTACCACTATTATAAAGAGTAGCAACAATGTGGCCATTAATTTTTACGGTAGCATAAATATTGTCCGGGCTATTATCGGGTTTCCCGACAGGAATTTTAAATCGATTTTTCCATATCTCATCTAGATTTGCCTTCATTTCTGGTGGTAATTCTTTTACTTCTAACTTCAAAGCATCTAGTTTTTTTATAGAACTAATATCTACCTTGGATGATAATAAATTTATTGCGGTCATAAAATGCTCCCTTAATATTATAGGAATGTATAAGCAATTCTTATACCAGAACAAATAATTCGATAAAATTTAGAAAAAGTTTGCTTGCATTCGCTAGCAATTATTATAGATAACGTATTATTCTTCATCAAACTCTTATAAATATCACTAGACACCTATTAATTTACACAACTGATTAATTCCCCCACCTCAACCTTGCAAAAAATTAATGTAGCGTTAAGACACTGGCATTAATAAAAGTGCGATAAGCTAAAACATGTTTGATTGATCAGACATAATAAATAACAAATAACAACTCGGAGAATAAAATGAACAAAATTATTTTGAACGCTTTACTAGCTGCTTCTATCCTTTCTGCTTCTGCTGCTATCGCTGCTCCAGCTGCTCCAACTGCTCCAGCTGCTGAAAAAGCTGCTAACACAGCTCCTGCTGGAATCGAAAAAGCTGCTGATGCTGCTAAAGCTGCTGCTGAAAAAACTGCTGAAGCTGATTGTGCTAAAGACGCTAAAGTTGCTGCTGCTGAAAAATCAGCTGACAAAAACGCTGCTTCTGCTTTGAAAAAAGCTTGTGTTGAAGGTAAATTAGCTGCTGAGAAAGCTGCTGCTGAAGCTAAAAAATCAGCTGAAGGCGCTTCTGAAGCTCCAAAAGCTAACTAATTGCTAGTTTAAGTTTTTTAAGATACCGTGCATTATTTAATGCACGGTATTTTTTTATGTGCATTAATATTCTAAGTCATATATAAGAACTACTATAGTGTAATTACGAAGGAATTAAAAATGACAGAAAATATAGCACCAGAAATATCTAAAAACTCCGAAGGCTTTGTAGTAAGCGTAACTGTTACAGTTGATAAAAACACTGCAACGCTTATCCGTGCATTACGTAAATCTGATACACCTATTAGCAATGGTGCAAAACCAACTGATATACCTGTAATAGGCGAAAAGTTACCTTTAGTTAGCGAACAAAACCTTTGGAATTCTGATAAAATTGACCAAAAATATGCAGAAGATTTTGCAAAAAGACTAATTGCTAATATAACATCGCCAGAACATCTGCCAGATTACGCAGATAAAGTTGCACATAAAGATGAAAAATCCCAGCATAAAGCTATGAAATCAAAACAGCATTTCACAGGCGATTTAAAAGCAGCCGCTAAACCAGGTAGTAAAGTAAATGGCAAAGCCCAGGGTGGTGGCGCTGCTCCAAAAACACGTAAGCCTAGTGGACAAAGAGGTTCCTGACCTGCCTACTCTTCCATATCTTCATCAAATAGCGATTCATAAAGAGCAAGCAGTTCTTCTTGCTCAATATTAGTTTCCGCTTCTAGTTTGCGGGCAAATACTATTCTACGAATAATACGTTTAGGAATTGGCTCACCTAAAGCTTCTGCTATAGCTTCAAGTTTATCCACAGCCAGCCTTACGCCTTTTTCATAGCGCTCAATCTGCTGGTATGGCTCATTTACTTTCTTGCCAAGCTGCGGTAGTGAAACTACTTTCTTTTTACGAAGTTCCTCTATTTTTTTACCTAGTAGCTTATCTGCCTTAGTCGGTGTTTTTTGCCAAGCCATTTCTTCCTCTGATTTTTTAGGAATAAGTATTATAAACCTATCCTTTGCCAAAATAAATCTAAATCGTAACACTTACAGTTTATAATTTTTTCCTACAATACCACGACCGCCTGTCATCCGCGCAAATCATCATCATAACCCTTTTTTCAAAACCAACGCCATTACTTTATTAACCCTTTGTTAACAATTCAATGGTAAACTTAAATAATAAGATATTTCATAGGGTTACACAATGTCAGCACGATTTTCAGCATTATTTCTTATACTCTTTGCTGCAAACGCAAATGCAGCATCTTGTGATTTTACTAATCTAAAATTCGGTATTACCCAGGAAAAGCTAAAGAAGGAATATAAACTAGATACAATGGATGTAGCCACAACCGGCGAAGGAATCATCCAAATCGGCAGCGAAATTTGCGAAGGTCTGCCTGTCAAATCACAACTTAAGTTTTCATTACTAGATAACAACTTTGTCCAACTTACTATTACTAATCAAAACACTGGTGAGCTTTTGACTTTTGCACAAAAGATTTTTGGCGATCAGGATAATACAAAAAAACAGAAGAAAATCAAAACTGCAATGTGGAATAAAAAGCATAAATATAACGTTATGTATAATACCTATACATTAGGAAGGCACGATCAGGAAAGAATTATTATCACATCTGTTCAGCATCAAAAGTTATTTGATAAGCAAAATGAAGCAGATGACAAAGCCAGTGACGAAGATCAAAAGGCAAGCAAGTCCGAAAATAAGAAATCAAACAAAAGCAAAAATTAAGGACGCGTAAAAATGTTTTATAGAACCCTTGCTATATTTGCTTTGATATTAACATTCTCCGGGGAAGCTTTGGCAAAAACAGCTCCTCCAGGAACAGGTTTTCAGGACGTAAAAACCAACGTTTTAATAATGCTCAATACCTCAAGCAGCATGAATTCAGCAGCAGAATCAGGAGATAGCGTTAATCCATATGGCGTAGCTTTTGATTCTAACGGCAATATGTATGTCGCAAAATATTATTCTAATATTGAAAAATATACCTCAGCTGGCACATATGAATTTGATTGGGGTGAATACGGAACTGGTGATGGAGATTTTCACTACACTTACGCAATTGCAATAGATAGCCTTGATAATATATATGTATCAGATGCTGGCAACGGGCGTATCCAAAAATTTGATACACATGGCGTGTACCAGTCAAAATTTAGCCTTTTAACTACTACTGCTGCACGTGGTGTTGCTGTAGATAGCTCTAACCATATTTATGCTGTAAATGGTAATGGAGTAGTAGAAAAATTTAATCCTGCGGGAGTACGCACCGCCACCTGGAGCAATACAGGCGCCTATATGATAGCTATTGACTCCGCCGATAATGTCTATCTTACAGAAAACACCGCCACTACAAAAAAAGTAAGGAAATACGACTCAAATGGGACTCTTCTACTTTCATTTGATACAAAAATCAGTGCTGTTAGCGCCACTACCTTTACCCCATTTGGTATAACTGTTACGACCGATGGCTCAATATATGTTGGTGATTATACCAATAGCAAACTTTATAAATATAATGCTGCCGGAGTATTTCAGGCAGTCTATGCCAGCAGCGGTACTCAGCTTAGCAAGCTTAAAAACCCAGCTGGTCTTGCCCATGTTGGCAATCAAGTATGGGTAGCAGACTTTAATAATAACAGAATATCAGACCCAATAACGCAAACTCGCCTTTTCAGCACAAACACACATCAAACTACTCTTGACCAGGCAAAAATTGTACTAAAAGACCTGGTAACAAATAGTAATCTTACCGATGGCGCCAATTTTGGACTTATAACATATAATAGCTCCGCCACTTTATTTGTACCGATTTCTGCTACGGGCGCGTCAGAAATATACTCAACTATTGACTCATTAAGTGGTAATGGCCAACAGGATATATCTTCTGCATATACTTTAGCCAATAGTTACCTAATGGGATCAAGTTCGCCAATATCACCTGGTGCATGGTGCCAAAGCACACTGATAGTTGTTATTTCCAATGGTGTATGGCAAGGAACAGATGCTGCGGTTACTATCGCTGAATCTCTTTATAATGAAGGGGAATCGCCTAACATAAAAAGCTTCCTTGTAGGCGCCGATGTAAGCGACACATCGAATCAGGCAAATAACTATATACTAATATCGCAAGCTGGTGGAACTTATCCTGATTCACCAGTATTTGCCGATAGCTGGCAAACAATTTACGAGTCTGTCTCTGGCTATATACAAATGGTTATCAATGCTAACCTGACATTTAGCGCTCCAACAATTATGCCAAGTGTCACCAGCAATGACAGTATATTGCAATCAACATTCAAATATAAGACCACACATCAATGGAAAGGGTCCCTCAAGAAATATGATCTAAGCTCTAGCGGAGCGGTTGGAGACCTGCAATGGGATGCAGGGGAACTGCTTGCTACCAGAACCGCAGCTAGCCGTAGTATATGGACTGTAAATACAGGACTGACTAGCAGCTTAAATAATTTCACTACAGATAATTTAGTTTCACTGCGTACGCCAATGAATGAAAACGCCGGCTCAGGACTAACTGATGATTCGCTAACCAATCTTATAAATTTCATACGAGGAACCGACTCATATAGTGAATTTTCTGATGGTGTAGATGATGATGGCGATACGATTATTACCGGTGAACGCTGGAAGTTGGCTGATATATATCATTCACGCTCAGTTGTGGTAGGCCCGCCTAATGCACTTAGCTCAGGTACAGCTGCTACAAATACTGACGCATATTATAGGTATAGTAATGGCTACAGTAACTTCAAAACTAGCAATTTATGTGGCACTACCTGCAGTTCGCGTAGTGAAGTTATCTATGCCGGAGGAAATGACGGAATGCTCCATGCTTTTAACTCAGAAACCGGAGCTGAGTTGTGGGCCTTCATACCGCCTAGCGTATTACCAAACTTCAAAGACATTATTTCTACAACAGCAGGACAAAGTAATAGTATTTATGGTGTTGATGGCACCCCTGTTGTAAAAGATATATATTATGGCGGCCAGTGGCATACAGTTCTTATTTCCGGTTTGCGCCAGGGCGGCAAGTCATACTTTGCTCTTGATGTAACTAACCCTAATTCTCCTACGCATTTGTTTACTTTTGCCTATAATACAATGACTAATAAAGTAAGTTACTGGAACAGCAGCGGTACACGTACTGATTACACCTCTGCCACAGTACCTGCTGCCTACAACTTCTTTACACTCGGTGAAAGCTGGTCAACTCCCAATATAGTAAGGCTACCAGTCGGAGCCAGTAACGCCATGAAATGGACTGCTATAATTGGCGGCGGATATAATAGCGGAATAAATACAACATATGGCGCCCAACTCTTTATTATCGACCTTGAAAATGGGGGGCAGATTGCCCAGAATATCAATATTTCAGATACTATCACAACAAACGGTATAGTAGGCTCAGTGCCACCTGAAGTAACCGTAATAAATGGTGATTCATCATCACTATTTACTGCAACTGGTGCAATAGTTTATTTAAGTGATCTGGAAGGTAAATTGTGGAAAATCAATTTAACTACCTCCGGTACACTATATGATACTACAAAACTGTTTAATGCAGAATCTACCAGCACTAATACACGACTATCATTTAATAGTACGGCTGCCACTATAGCTTCAGATAATTCACTTGTGCAGTATTATGGTACAGGAAACTTACAAGCATTAGGTGATGTCAATGCCAGCATTGCCAACAGGGCATATGGTATAATTGATAGCAACTTCCCAGGTTACACATCGGCATCTATGGTAACAGCTACTTCTTTAAATAACATGAGCAGTGCAACCAGCTGCCCTGCCAGCTCACTGTCAGGATGGTATATAGACCTTGGTTCTAATGAAAAAATCTCTGCAAAAGCTACAGTAGCAAATGGAGAAGTACTGTTTCCAAGATATACGCCTAATCCATCTAATATATGCTCCTCTGGCGAAGGCACAATCAGTGAACATAATTTAACTTGCGGTAAAACCTTACAAACAACCAGCCTTGGTTCAGGTGTACCAACTCAGGCTGTAGTATATAAAAATAAAATATATATCGGTGTTAGCACCGATCAGGCTGAAGCCTCCTTACCTGCAGGCTTTACAAAAACAGGAAACCTGATAGTAGGTACGCCTGTTACTGTAAATAACGGCACGGTCAATATAGAGTCCTGGTGGGAAGATTTTTAGGAACAATCACAAATTGCAACCCTGAGTGGAGTGAAACGTAGTATCGAAACGATACGTAGTGCAACGCAGCCGAAGGGTATGCCACAAATTCCTTTCGCTGGACGGGGTTTGTAACCCCGTCCACAAGTTCATTTCCTTACTAAGTTATGACATGAACATGAGGAATGGGTTTCTTAGTTCTTTATTATTCCCTTGACTTCCCCCCAAAATTTGTTATAATATTGCTACATTAAAAAAGTAGCAATAACATGAAAACTAAAGCTAAAAAGATAGCATACGTCCTCGGCCTGGCATTTATGGCCAGCCTTACTTCTTTTTCTGCCCATGCCAAACCTAAAGTTATTGTAAAACATAAGGAATATAAGGTTCGCGGTAAGACCATGTCGCAAATACAGCAATCTATCCGAGAAAATGGATTTGTAGCACCAAATGGGGCACGTTTTGCTGCTAATACCAATTACACCCTTAACTGGGAGTACAGATTTAATCAAACTGAAAATTCCTGCGCTATCGCATCAGCAAACGTAACCGTTACTGTAACTTATACAATGCCAAAGTTAGAAGGTGAAGTACCAGCAGATACTATGCAAGAGTGGAATGACTACTATAACGCCTTGAAATTGCACGAAGATGGCCATGCTAATATAGGAATAGAAACTGCACAAATAATCGAAGATACAATAAAGACAATGGCGCCAACAGTAACCTGCGGAGAACTTACCAATTTAGCTAACCAATTAGCAAATTTCATGGTACAAAAAGCTAACAATGATAACATCCACTATGACGAAGCAACCAATCATGGAGCCACTCAGGGAGCTATTTTCCTTGCTTCAAATTATTAACAATCTAATGCTTTACATTAAAATTTAAATTAAGAATTACAATTATCTTATTGATTTATAAAGCATAATACCACTAAAATCTCTTAACAAACCACCTTACTCACCACATAAGAACATTAAACTAAACCATTAAATTTATTGCATTTTTTCAACTTTTAGTTTAAAATAAAAATAGATACATAAGGTACCTCATAAAGATTGAGGGATATTGTCAAGGTATGACATTATGAGAACGCTATTATTAGCTGCTATCATGCTATGGGTGCTAGTTCACCCACTTACTTCATTTGCAGAAGATGAGGACGATATTCCTCTTATCGATTCACGCTATAAAGAACAAACCTACCAAGAAGAACATATGCCATACACTGAGCAAAATATGCGTCAGGAGAATAATAACAATTCATATGAACAAGAACAGAAAGAATACGAAGTAGAGCAAACTGAAGAAAAGAAAGAACTAATGGATTATCAAAAGCAAGCTGTTGATGAGCCAGCCCCGACAACACCTCCCTCGCCACCAGCACCAAAAATTAGTCAAGAAACACTTGATCAGCTAAAAGAAAGGATGAATGCTAACCCACAAGACCTTGACGCTTACTTTCAATATGGACAAGCCTCTACAGCAGCAGGCAATTTTGAAGATGCCGAAATTGCATACAAACACATGCTTGATGTTAATCCTGAACTACACAGGATTAAACTAGACTTAGGGCTAGTCTCTATGCGTATCGGTGATTTCAAACAGGCAAAATCACTCTTTGAACAAGTTTTAGATACTAACCCACCGCAAGAAGTAAAAGAAAATATACTTAGAATATCTGCGATAGTAGATAAAAACCTGCAATCAGATGTTTTTTCTGCTTCAGCTACTACCGGATATAGTCACAGCTCCAATGCCAATTCAGCCGCCGCTACTGGAGAAACTACTTTTGCCAATGTTAGCATACCACTGGCTGCCAATTCACGCGCGCAGCACGATGGCCAGTTTTTTGGCGCGGCTACGCTATCGCATATGCACAGATTTGATATAGATAGTAGAGACTGGGGACTATCCCTAAATACAACTGGAACATTCTATCAAACCAAACAACAGGAATTAAGCAACCTTGATTTAAAATTATATTCCGTCAAAGTCGGACCAACTCTTGACCTTAAAAAATTAAAGATGCAGCTTGGCTTTTCTACTACACAAAGCATTATTTATCTGCATAACCAGAATTATATAAAATCTCCTAGCGCAGATGTAACATGGAAATATGCTCCATTTGACAATTTAATATTAGATTATGACTATGCCTACGAATATCGTCACTTCTATAATACAACAGACTCCTCCAGTAATACTGACCGCACAGGCAATGCATCGCAGAATAAAATCGGCGTAACCTATGTTTTCACACCACAGGATATTTTTAATGCCAGTTTAACATTACGTACTGAAGAAGCCAGATACAAAGCTTTTGGCAACATGCAAACTGGAATTATGGCAAGCTATACACGCATCCTACCTTGGGACATGGCTGTTAATGCAATGTTTGGTTACAAAGAAAGTGAGTATGACGAAGCAGATGACACTGTAAGCTCCCTAATTATTCGAAAAGACAGGGAACGTACTATGGCTTACACATTAGTTAAAAAGTTACCGCTAAATCTTAATCTTACCTTTAGTTACCAATATAAAAATGCAGACTCCAACCTGCAAAACTATACATATATAGATCATAAATATTCAACAGCGGTTGGCTGGGCATTCTCGCTATGAAAAAGAAACTGCCATTATTAATTTCTATTCTTGTGTTATCACTGGCAGTGTTTATCAAAGTTTCAGACTTTAGTATTGTCCAGCAATTACAGCTTAAAGTCTTTGATACCTTTCAAATTGCCCACCCTCGCGAATATACCGATCAGCCTATAAAAATAATTGATATTGATGACGAAAGCCTTGAGAAACTTGGCCAATGGCCATGGCCACGTAATAAACTGGCTGAAATAATCAACCGCCTGAACCAAAGTGGCGTAGCGGCCATAGCAATGGATATTGTGTTCGCCGAAGAAGACCGTACCTCCCCAAAGCATATCCTGCCGCTATGGAACCAGACTGAGAAATTATCATACCTTTTAAATGAACTACCAGACCATGACGAGCTTTTTGCTAAAGCAATCTCTGAAGCAAATGTGGTAACCGGTTTCGTACTAACCCAGGAAAACAGCAAAAAATTCGCTATGGCAAAAGCTGGGTTTTCTTATGCCGGTAACGACCCAGCTCCATTTTTATCACATTTTTCCGGCTATGTGACTTCCTTG
Organism: Rickettsiaceae bacterium; assembly: GCA_021323415.1. Taxonomy (GTDB): domain Bacteria; phylum Pseudomonadota; class Alphaproteobacteria; order Rickettsiales; family UBA6187; genus JAJONM01. The sequence goes on along the minus strand of JAJONM010000057.1, from coordinate 5,252 downwards.
CCGATATTAGAATATGTAAGCCGCGGTAATGGCGCATTAAACAGTATTACGGATAAAGATGGTATCCTGCGCCGTATGCCGGTTGTTTTTGCAGCAGGTGATAAATTTGTCCCATCGCTTTCATCTGAAACGTTGCGTATAGCTCAAGGAGCTTCTGGTTATATTATAAAATCTACCGGCGCTAGTGATGAACAATCATTTGGCCAAAATACTGGAGTAACGGCTGTAAAAATCGGTCAGTTTGAAATACCAACCGACCCAACCGGTAAGTTTTGGATTTATTATACCCAGCACCACCCGGAACGGTATATATCAGCCTGGAAAATTCTCGACCCTAATTTCGATGCTTCCTTCTTAGAAGGTCAGATGGTGTTCATAGGCACTAGCGCAGCGGGCTTACGTGATATACGTAGCACCCCCCTTAACCCAACCATAAGCGGAGTGGAAATCCACGTACAGGCATTGGAACAAGTACTCTCCGGTGATTTCTTAAATCGACCAGATTGGATTAACGGCGCAGAAATACTAATGATGATATTTATCGGCCTGATATTAATTGTCATGATGAATAAGCTTTCCGCTATTTTCAGCGCACATCAATTACCGTCTATTAATTGATCCTGTAACACCTGGCATTGCTATTGTCTTACTATATTTATCTGAATCATTAAGCCGTTACATCGCCTCTGAAAAGGAGAAAAAACAGGTACGTAATGCGTTTAGCCATTATATGTCCCCTGCCCTTGTTGCCCAATTGGCTGCCAATCCTGAAAGCCTTAAGCTCGGTGGTGAAACTAAAAACCTTACACTGCTATTCTCTGATATACGTGGCTTTACTACCATTTCAGAAAGTTTCAATGCAGAAGATTTAACCAAATTTATCAATAGCTTCCTGACACCAATGACTACTGTAATACTTAATCACAAAGGCACAATAGATAAATACATGGGTGACTGCATCATGGCATTTTGGAATGCACCACTTGATGACCCAGAACACCCCAAAAATGCCTGCAATGCCGCCCTTACCATGATAAAAGAATTAGCTGCATTAAATATAAGATTAGAAGAAGAAGCCAAAGAAAAAGGCCGTAAATTCATCCCTATCCATGTAGGGGTTGGCCTTAACACCGGCTATGCTTGCGTCGGCAATATGGGTTCTGACCAGCGCTTTGATTATTCAGTCCTCGGTGACGACGTAAACCTCGCCTCCCGCCTGGAAGGACAAAGCAAAACCTACGGTGTTGATATTGTAATCGGCGAAAATACTAAGGCAGCTGCTGGCGAATTTGCAACTCTGGAACTCGATTTAATCAAAGTAAAAGGTAAAACAAAACCTGTAAGAATTTATACCTTACTCGGCGATAATACCCTAGCCGAAAACACTGATTTTAAAGAATTCTGCTATCTGTTTAATAACATGCTGAAAGAATACCGAGAGCAGAATTGGAACGCAGCCAAAACCTTGCTGGAATCAGCCAAAACACAATGTGGCAAATTAGATATCCATATCTATGGATTATTCAAACTCTATGAAGAGCGCATTGATTCATTTATTGCCAACCCACCTGCGGCTGATTGGGATGGAGTTTACGAGGCGATTAGTAAGTAGAATCAAAGAAAGAAAATTTCTTAATTCTTGTTCTCGATTCTTGATTCCAATTACCAATGCCCACGCCCCCCATCACCACGGCCGTGTAACTGCGCAATTGTATCGTTTAATACCTTCACACCTTCAGCGAGGCTAGATTCAACTATAGCAGCCGCTATATCCCCATGTATTCTGACAGAATTTTTAATATTATAAAAATCGTCAACATTATAAGGTGCAACAGAACTTTGTTTTGCAGTGGATAAAAATGCGGCTAAATCATTTTTGGAAAGATTTGCAGCAAACCCTCCATCATGCAAACCATGAGCGATATCCACACCGCTTTTATTTAAAATATTAAATACAGCGTTATTTCCATGTAAATCTGAATGCTTACGAATTTCGGCATACCTGATTTCCTCTATGTCTATTCTATCTTTTAATTGATAAGATAATTTTCCATCCTTATCTTTTTTAGATTCAAACAACTGATCAAAAACATCTCCTCTATTCATATCTATTCGAAGTATACTTTTTACTGTATCAACTTTGTCTTGAGTAAAAGACGCACCAGCAACAAGCAAATTTCTTACTAAATCTTTTTTGTATCCAGATGTATCAATTGCAATGTCTAACGCCGTTTTACCATCTTCATTTTTTATATCAATCTTAGCACCATTTTTTAATAACACAGTACCATCACTAGCAGACCTAACATTAGCACAAATAGACTGCAAAGGCGTGTTACCATTATTTCCAATCGCATTAACATTAGCACCATTTTTAATTAAAAATTCTATACAAGTATCAAAAGTAGCCAAATGCAAAGGAGTATCTTTGCACAATTTTGTAGTAGCATTAACACTAACGCCTTTATCTTTTAATATCTGGATAGCTTCTAAATTCCCGCATACAGCAGCTACATGCATTAAGGTCTGACCATCTTTATTCACAACATTTACATCCGCCCCAACCTCTACAAGCCTGTTTATAAGAGTTTCTCTCTCAACGAAAGTGTGTGAATAATTTGTAATAACGTATGTAATAGCGTAATAAAGTGGTGTTTCACCCTTCACTGTATTTGCATTTACATCCGCCCCATTTTCCAGCAATAAATTGATTGCATCAATATCACACCTCTCAGATGCCATATGCAATGGAGCGATCCCATTATTGTTTGCTATATTAACATCCGCTTTATACTTAATAAGCAGTTGCATTACTTCAATATTTCCGGTTGCTATATTAATAGCCGTAGCACCCAGATCATCCTTTGCATTTACATTAGCACCAGAATCAAGGTAAGCTTTGATCAGATTCATATACTTTTTATACTTACCATCCTCCGCTAGCTCGTAACATGCTGTATGCAAAAACGCCCCCTCATCTGCTACATGAGGCATGTTATCTATATTAGCACCTTTCTTTCTAAGCGCCTTTATCTCTTTTTGTATTTTATGAGCTTTTTTAGAATCTGGATCTCTGGCATATTCCTTTGCTAATTTCTCTACTTGCTCAAATAGCTTATTATCCAGCTTCTCCTGCTTTTCAGGAGCTAATACATTAATCTTACTTTCCTTCTCTTTTCCCTTACCTTTATCCTTACTCACAACACATCTCCCTAATAAATAATGGACAACTCAAAATTTTTGTCCCTCTTTTACCACAAATCAAAAGAAAAGTAAACATTATAATACACGCCAAAATCGCGGTCGCCGCAGCCCGTTAATGGATTAGGACAGGGTTTATGAGGCGGTGAGTAGTAGAATCAAGAACTTTAGAATCTAGGAGAAACACCTCTTACCTTTATCTTACTCATAACCATCTTTCTTACTCGAATAAAAAAAAAGGGGATATATCCCCTCTTTCCCATAATATTTCCTAATTACGGTCTAGCACCCATATAAACACCGGCACCGCTTACAGTACCACCATTATTATAAGTCATATTACCACCAACATTTTCAGCAGCAGGACCAAACAAGGCACCATTTACAACCCCTGTAAAACCACTACCACTTACTGATAAATTATTAAATGAAGCAGTTCCACCTATAGCCTGGCTACCACCGAAACTAAGTGTAGCACCTTGAGATGGAATATTAAATTGGAAACCAGTTAAACTAGCCGAACCAGCACCACTTAAAGTAATATTAGCTTGAATATTACCAATCTCATGCATTCCGTTTGTAGTTAAGACACTTTTTCCTGTATAAACCGCATTTATAGGGCTACCTACAGTACCTGGAATATTGGCAGGCAATGTAGCATCTCCATACACATAAGGAACAACTTGTTGTTGTAAATCAGTCATTGGAGATGGAGATGTATTAGATTGAATATGGCCCCAATAATCCCAATCCATATAAGAACAACCACTACAAGAAGCTTTTGCAGCATCCATTGCATTTTCAAGATTCTGAGTGTAATTTCCAGAAACATACTGTGTCAGTAGTGGATTAGATACAGCCGTTGAATTGTTTATATGATCTTGTATATCTACACCTGCCGTTGTATATACAGTATCATTATTTGCTGCATCTGTCTCAAACAAATCATCCTCATAATCCTGCTCCAGACTTGTTAAAGTGCTATTATATGCAATATTACCCTGCCCTACAGCATAACTATGGCCATAACCATTATTTTTTGCAGTAGTATAAGCAGCAGTACCTGCAGCTACTGCATCAGCATAATTATCTGGATCAGCAACACCAGGTTTTGGTTGCGCTACATAAGTACCAGGGAAATTAGCGTTAATGTAAGTAGTTATTGATACATTAGTCGCTGTAACTGCTGCAGTAAATTCTGTACCATTTTCTATCGAATTTCTAAAATATGCCTCAGCTGCAGCACCAGAAGCTGTTGCCTCAGCATCAGTTGCACCCGCATTCTTAGCACGAATAAATCCCTGGTTACGTAAGTCCCTAGCTACAGTATCAATAGGATTAACCGTAGTAATTTTAGTTGGGTCAATAATAACAGGAGGAGGTTGAATAACATCTATAGGCTTAACAATAGAAATTGGCCCTGTAATTGGTTCTTTTATATTCCCCCAATTAGTAGTCACTGGTGCAGGCCTATCACCACCTGTTTGCATAGCATTCGTAGCCCTGTAAGCTGCAAGCTCAGCAGGTCCACGTTTTACACCATTGGCATCGATAAAGCCACCATCATTAGTCAGCTGGATTTGGTTATTGTTACCAACTGCACCGCCGGCATAAGTACCACCATTTGCAGTACCACCTGCTACATAACCACCATTTGCGTTATTACCATTTGCAGCAGTACCGGTATTTCCAGCCGCACGTTCTGCCGCTAATTCCGCAGGAGTATGATATTTTCCGTTGCTATCTACGTATCCACCATCGGCTGTAAGCTTGCTTCCTGGCTCATTTACACCAGTTGCAGCACCAGTTTTTCCTGGGGTTGTAGCATTAGGATTGCCGTTAGCACCACCATTGTTATTACCATTTTTGCCATCTGTATTATCTTTATTTACAGGGCCATCTTTAGGCTTGTCAGCAGCAGTACCATCTTTAGGTTTATCACCAGCTAGTGGAGCTTTATTATCATTAGCATTTGCTCCTTTATCACCATCGACTACCAAAGATTTACCCATATCTTTCTCAGTCGGTACAACGGCAGCACCAGCATTAGT
>JAJONM010000056.1 GCA_021323415.1 Rickettsiaceae bacterium | reverse complement strand
AGCAGGCAAATAGCCAATAAGATATTGCTTTGTTGTGATTTTGCATGAAGGTGTTTTATTCCTAAAAGCCAGGTTTTGCAAGCAATCTGTTGCAATCATTACGGCTAAATGCCAAACGGCAGGTACACGTAGGAGCCATGCTACTACGGTAGTCTGCCTGTTTGATGGGTCTGTTTAACTCTAATATGGAGGTAAAATGGATTTCTTCAAAAAAGCCGGACTACTCACGATAGTCCGGCTGGTATTGAAGGTAATTCTAGTGGTTCTTGAATCACTAGACGAACTTTAATATCAAAGAGGGTGTCTTGGTCTTCAAAACCTGCCAAACGGCAGGTACACGTAGGAGCCATGCTACTACGGTAGTCTGTCTGTTTGATGGGTCTGTTTAACTCTAATATGGAGGTAAAATGGATTTCTTCAAAAAAGCCGGACTACTTGAACTAGTCCGGCTGGTATTGAAGCTTATCATGGATATTCTTGAATATCTGGATTAGTTAAATATCAAAGAGTGTGTCTTAGTCTGCAAGATTTTGGCATCCTCTCCTACATTAATTATAATACCTACAGGGTTCATAGTCAAATGCAAAACATCTCGCAAATAAGCACCTCCACAGGGAAACTGAGTAAAATCACCAAATACTGGCTTATTTTAGCCATATCATCACTGGCAGCGGCAGGTTTTTACTCCCTTCCACCAGTAATCCTACGCGGGCCATTTTTTGCCGATAAACTCCCCGTAGAGCTGATTTTCGCCACATCACTGGTTGTCCATGTCGATCTTTCAGTGGTTGTCTGGTTTTTATCAATTGGTGGATTTTTCTGGAGTTTGCTCGGCAAAGAGGAACATTACCCCATCTACAAGACCAACCTTATACTCGCCGCAACAGGCGCAAGCTTAATTGCCATATCACCTTTTATGGGCGAAGCTAACCCGCTTAAAAACAATTACATCCCGATGCTGCAAAATTTTACTTTCATTATGGGGCTTAGCCTGTTTGCCTGCGGTATATTATTCCAGTGCCTGATGACGCTAACCCGCTATAATGAAGCAAAAAAAACAGCATTTAATTTCGGCATTTATGTTTCAGCGTTAATCAGCCTGATAGCGGCAATTTGCTTTGTCATTTCCTATCACAAAACCCCACTGCCTACCGATGGCGATGTGCAAAGCTATTATGAATCATTATTTTGGGGCGGCGGGCATGTCCTGCAATTTACCTTCACCAGCCTGATGCTGCTGGCATGGATATATTTATCTGAAATTAGCGGCTTAAAACCCCGTTTAGCAAATAAAGCTTTATATATCCTGTTTGGGCTAAACCTGGTTTTTACCCTGCCATCACCATTATTTTACTTATCCGACAAGACAATGTTCCTGTTTGCCCAGCAAATGATCTATTTTACCGGGCTTTCAGCTCTCATAGTTGGCGCAGCTATTACACTAAGCTTGTTTTTCAAACGTGAAAAAACAGATACCCCGCACTGTATCAAGGCATCCCTTATTTTATCCATTCTGCTATTTGGCTATGGCGGGGTGCTTGGACATATGATTAGCGGCGTAAACGTTACTATCCCGGCGCATTACCACGGTTCGATAGTTGCCGTTACCCTATCTTTTATCGGACTTTGCTATGCCTTATTGCCTAAATTAGGCTATGGCGAAATCAAAGGCAAACTCGCCGCCAGCCAGCCTTATGTTTATGGCATCGGACAGGTAATGCACATTACCGGTCTTGCCTGGATGGGTGGTTATGGGGCATTACGTAAAACCGCCGCCTCCAGCCATACTATCGATACTGTAGCCGGAAAGGCGCTGTTTTTCAGTGGTGGGGCATTGGCGATAACAGGCGGGTTGTTGTTTATCGTGGTGGTGTTTAGAGCGATTTTATCTAGCCGATCAAAGTAATATTTGAGCACTTATTATTACCTTTGTCACACTGATTATAGGAATAGTGTTGTTTAAAATAACTTCCAAACTATCGCTGGACGGGGTTTGCAACCTAAGTCCACATGTTCATTTCCTGTTAAAGAAGACATGAATATGAGGAATGGGTTACAAGCCCATTCCTGCAAGAAATGATGAATCCTCAATAATTTTCTTGCCAAAACCACAAAAAAACGGCACAAAGTCAGCATTAACCATCTGGAATGCAGCTAAAATTATGACCAAAGTAACACGCGAAGAAGCAGAACAAGCGATAAAAACGATATTACACTGGATTGGCGAGGATGCTGACCGTGAAGGACTACTCGACACGCCAAAGCGCGTAGTAAAGAGCTTTTCTGAATTCTTCGCCGGGTATTCCGTAGACCCGGAAGAAATCCTAAGCCGCACATTTGAAGAAACCGAAGGCTATGACGAAATGATTATCCTGAAGGATATTCGGGTTGAGTCACATTGCGAGCATCACATGCTGCCAATTATCGGCAAGGCGCATATCGCATACCTGCCTAATAAGCGCGTAGTTGGCATCAGCAAACTGGCGCGTATAGTGGACGCTTACGGCAAACGCCTGCAGATACAGGAAAAACTAACTGCCCAGATCGCAACTTCTATTGATAAAATCCTAGAGCCAAAAGGCGTTGGGGTAGTAATTGAAGCCGCACACCAATGCATGAGCACGCGAGGCATACACAAAACTGGCGCTATCATGAAAACCAGCCATATGCTAGGCGCTTTCAGGACTGATAAAGGTACTAGGCAAGAGTTTCTTGATCTGATAAATTCACCTACGAATACTGTAACAGTATAACGGTGTAAAAGTGTAATAGCAAAACCGTTGATGTTACGCTTACACTATTATACAAAGAAACATGCTTAACTTCAGACCAATCCTACTAGTAAACGGCACTCTGCTTAGTATGCTCTCCATATTAATGGTTATCCCTGCTGTTACCGATATATTAGCTGGTAACACTGAATGGACAAGCTTCTTCATAGCAGCATTCCTAACTGCTTTTGTAGGTATTTGCCTTGTGCTTACCAATCAGGGCGATGTCTCACGGATTAACATAAAACAAACCTTTCTTTTAGCCACAAGTACTCTGCTATCAATCGCTTTTTTTGGCTCATTGCCTTTCTGGTTTTCAGAACTAAACCTGAGTTTCACTGATTCATTTTTTGAGTCTATGTCAGGAATAACTACAACAGGTTCTACCATATTAGTCGGGCTTGATGACCTCCCTCCAGGAATTTTACTGTGGCGTTCTATGCTACAATTTTGCGGAGGTATCTATACAATTGTTATTTCGCTTACCGTATTACCAGTTTTGCAAATAGGCGGGATGCAAATTTTTCGTTCAGAAGGCTCAGAGGCGCCCGAAAAGGTAATTCCGCGTACAGCGCAAATCTCCCTTGCAATAGCAAGCGTTTACTTAATGCTTACTACATTATGTGGCCTTAGCCTTTGGCTATTTGGAATGGATGGTTTCGATGCAATCAACCATGCTATGACAACAATTTCTACCGGCGGCTTTTCTACTCATGATAAATCCATAATGTACTTCAATAGCAAAAGCATAGAGTACACTATAGCGCTGTTCATGGTACTCAGCTGTATACCGTTTGTTTTATACGTCAAAGCATTACGTGGCGACCTTGATTCAATCATTAACGATTCCCAAATCAGGTGGCTTTTACGAATAATAATATTCTGCATTGTTGTAGTTACAACATGGCTCGTACTTTTCGATAACTTTGATTCCGAATCAGCTGTGCGTTATGCCACTTTTAACATTATTTCCATCATTTCAACTACTGGCTTTGCGTCTACCGACTACGCCATCTGGGGCGCACTTACCTTAACGTTGATATTCCAATTATCAGTAATTGGCGGGTGCGCCGGATCTACAACAGGCGGGATAAAAATCTTCCGTTACCAGGTGCTTTACTATACTTCAGCAGCGCAAATTTCCAACATGATCAGGCCAAATGCAGTCCTCAGGCCAAAATTCAACGGTCAGGCCATAGCTGAAAGCACCACCTCATCAGTAATGAATTACTTCATTTTATTTGCATTCTGCTTTATGGCTATCGCAATTTTATTGTCCTTATTTGATATTGATTATATATCGGCAATGAGCAGTGCTGCTGCCAATATGGCAAACCTCGGACCGGGATTAGGCGATAAAATTGGCCCTATGGGTAATTATTCTAGCCTTGCGGACCCTCCCAAATGGCTGTTATGTTTTGCCATGCTTATTGGCAGGCTGGAGGTATTTACGGTTTTAGTACTGTTTTCCAAGCATTTTTGGAAAAGTTAGCCACTTGTAGTCATACTGGATATTAAGAATATCGGCTTCCAGAATGACGATAAACGATAGGTTGCATTTCAAAATTAACCAACTCATCCCTTGCCAAAACGCCCAAAATACTGTATAAGACAGACCTGTCAAATCCTATAAACAAGGTAAGAAAAATGGCATATAAAGTAGCAGTAGCTGGAGCTACTGGTAATGTTGGGCGTGAAATTTTAAACATTCTGCACGAGCGTAAGTTCCCTGCAAGTGAAGTTGTGGCACTTGCTTCAAGGAATTCAATCGGGAAAAAGGTAAGCTTTGGCGATACCAAAACCCTGGTTGTGCAGGCTTTGGAAGATTATGATTTCACCGGAACCCAGATTGGCCTGTTTTCACCTGGCGGTGCAATTTCTGCTATCCACGCTCCACGCGCGGCGGAGGCTGGTTGTATTGTTATCGATAACACTTCCCACTTCCGCATGGATAAGGATATTCCATTGGTAGTGCCTGAAGTTAACCCACATGCGATAGCTGATTATAAAAACCGCAATATCATTGCTAATCCTAATTGCTCTACTATCCAGATGTTAGTAGCGCTAAAGCCACTGCATGATGCGGCGACCATTAAACGCATCGTGGTTTCAACTTACCAGTCAGTTTCAGGCGCTGGAAAAGACGCAATGGATGAGCTTTATAACCAGACTAAAGGCATTTACATGAATGAGAAACTGCCGCCGCAGAAATTCTCACGCCAGATTGCTTTCAACGTTATTCCGCAGATCGATTCTTTCACTGAAAGTGGTTACACAAAAGAAGAACTGAAAATGGTTAACGAAACTAAAAAGATTCTTGATCCAAGCATTGAGGTTTCAGCAACTTGCGTGCGTGTGCCGGTGTTTAACTGCCACGCCGAGTCGATTAATATCGAGTTTGAAAACCCGCTTTCAGCGCAGGAAGCAAAAGATATTCTGCACTCTGCCGATGGCGTAATTGTTATCGATAATCCGAAAGAAGGACATTTTGTAACTCCGCTTGAATGCATACGTGAAGATGCCGTTTTTGTGTCACGTATACGTGAAGATAAGAGCGTAAAAAATGGCCTTAACATTTGGGTGGTTTCTGATAATGTGAGAAAAGGTGCAGCACTGAATGCCGTGCAAATAGCTGAGGAGCTGATTAATAATTACCTATAGTGATTAGATGTCATCCCCGACGTTAGATGAGTCAAAACTGAAAGTTTTGTAATAAATCTTACGAGCGGGAATGACACTGGTCGATAGGTTCGCGATTTTCAAATTGAGTCACTACCACTTGACACTAACACTACTGACTGACACTATTGCTATATGAAAGTATCTAAAGTTATACTTATAGTGTTATTCCCCCTGTGCTTACAGGCGAGTATCTCTTTTGCCCAGCCAACTGTGGCACAAATTGAAGAATATGTTGAAAAACAAAGGACTGATGGGCAACCAATTGAGCTGATAAAGGAGTTCGGCACAAACTTTACCGAATTGTTTTTAAGTGGCCTTGACCTTAGCAATGCAGACTTAAGTGGTGCAAATCTACGCAATACCAGCCTTTACGGCACAAAGCTTGAAGGCTCTAACCTTTCCAAAGCAACTCTTGCCCAGGCTGATTTATCCTCAGCAAATATGAATAATGCCAACTTAAGCGGAGCAGACCTGACCGATGCCGACATACAGGAAGCATCTTTAGTCAAAACCAACTTCACTAATGCCACTTTAAAAAACGCTGTTTTATTAAGTAGCACTATGACTGAAGCTATCTTCGATAATGCATATTTGTATAACGCCAAACTTTCCGGGGCGGATTTAAAAGGCGCAAGCTTTATAGGCGCTAATATGTATGGTGTAGATTTACAAGGCTCAGACATCACCGGTGCAGTATTCAAACGCGCCTATATGGAAGGCGCGGATATGCAAACCACAAAGGCTGAGGGCACTGATTTTTCTATGGCTGACCTAACCGGAGCTATATTATCGCGCGGTAATTTTTATAAGTCCAACCTATCAGGTGCCAACCTACAAGATGCAATCTTATATTCAGTACAACTGCAGGAAGCCAATCTAGCACGTGCTAATTTGAGCAAGGCCAACCTTCTTGGCTCCATTTTCAAAAAAGCCAATCTATGGGGCAGTGTAATGAAAAACACTGTAGTTGGCACAGCCGATATGGAAGAAGCCAATCTTGGTAAATCATACATCGTAGAATCAAACTTACGCGGGGCTAATTTACAGCGTGCAAACCTTATCAGGGCTAACCTTAGCCTTTCTGATTTTTACGAAGCAAACATGATACAGGCAGATTGTTCAGGCGCATCAATGGTTGGAACTGATTTTCATAGTACCGATATGCGCTCTACCAATCTTAGAAACACCAACATGCAAAAAGCTTCATTGCTCAGGGCCAATCTGGCGGGAGCAAAATTAAATAACGCCTATTTATGGGGAGCAATTATTAAAGATTCCAATATGAGCAATACGGAAATGAATGGCTCAACAGTTACAAATATGCTGCTGCTTAACGTATCTGGCATCGATGCCAAACTGCCAGCAATCAAATCACACGGGGCTTTTACAAGCACACAAGAAATAGAACATGCCGCTGCCACAAAAGCAAACCTTTCCTCTATGAACCTTAATAACTTAGACCTCAGCGGAATTAACCTAGAAAATAGTGAAATGCCATATTCCTTAATGAAGCGTACTAACTTCTCCGGTGCCAACCTTAAAGGCGCTAACTTAAGGGAAACTGATTTATCATCAGCTAATATGGAAAAAACCCAGTTACAAAGATCTAACCTAATTGCTGCAAAGCTAAAACGCGCCAATATGCGTGGCAGTAACCTTGAAGTAGCTAATTTATATATGGCTGATTTAGCTGGCGCTGATCTATGGCGGGCAAACCTTGCCGGGATTGTACTAACTGGCAGCGGCCTTGAAGGCGCCAACTTTAGCGAATCTAACCTATACCGGGCCAATTTAAGCTTTGCCAACCTGCACAGGACTGATTTTACCAAAGCTATTTTATACAAAGCGAATATCGATAGAGTACGCGGTATAAACTCCGATACATTCAAAGCACTTCAATCCCGCATAGAAACTAACCCTAACCAACAACAACAGGTCCCAAATGTTCAAGCACAGTAAAACAGCACTGATCACCGGCTCTACCAGCGGCATAGGGCTAGGCATAGCAACAGTTTTAGCTAAAAGCGGATACAATATCGTACTAAACGGTTTTGCAGATAAGAAGGACATTGAAGCCCTGCAGAGAAGACTGGCAAAAAACAAAGTAAAGGTGGCCTATTCCGCCGCCGATATGACCAACCCGGAAGAAATTGAAGAAATGATTACCCAAACAGCTAAAACGTTTGGCAGCATTGATGTTTTAGTCAATAACGCAGGAATCCAGCATGTAGATTATATCGAGAATTTCCCGCCGGAAAAATGGGATGCCATTATTGCAATTAATCTATCGTCGGCATTTCACACTATACATAATGCCATGCCATATATGAAAAAGCAGAAATCAGGCCGTATAATAAATATTGCCTCCGCCCACGGCCTTGTGGCTTCGCCCAAGAAAACTGCCTATGTCGCAGCAAAACACGGCATTATTGGCCTAACAAAAGCAGTAGCTTTGGAAGTAGCTGAAAAAAACATTACCTGTAATGCTATCTGCCCAGGTTGGGTGCTAACCCCACTGGTACAAAAACAGATAGATGCCATTGCAAAAACTGAGAAAATCAGCCCGAAACAAGCCGAATTAAAGCTCTTATCAGAAAAACAACCGGCAAAAGAGTTCGTACAGGTTGAACAAATAGGCGAGCTAGTACTGCATTTAGCCGGTGAAAGCGCGCGCCTTATTAACGGATCAGCCATCTCTATCGATGGTGGCTGGACAGCACAATAGTATCGTTTTATTAACATTTTTTTAATAATATTGTCGTATCATATAAGTTACCAATGTAACTTTAGGTATGATATATGAAGACTTCTGACCTAAATCTTAATTACAAAACCGCGATGCCTAAGGGCGCAGGTGGCGATATTGGCTGCATTGTAAGAAATGAAGCAGAGGACAAATCATATTTGCTAAAACAGGCAAAAGCACCGGCGGAACCAATAATAAAAGACAAAGCAAATATGACAGAACAGGAAGTTTACGACTTGGCTGTTTTTAACGAATTCCCAAAAACAAGAATTACTACAATGCTTGATGAATCGATAGGTTCGCAGCTTTATTCGGCCTTCTCAGACGGGCTTTACGAAACCAACAAAGTAATGCTGCTAAGTGACGGCCAAAAATCGATTGATTTGCATGACAAAGAAGGAAAGCAAATAACAGGCCAAAACAACCAGAAAAAACAAGTACAATTCGTAGATGGTAAGCAAGTATGCGTTGAAATGAATAAAGGGTTTAATGTTTTCAGCCGCGATGATGGTGCAGCCCAAGACCTTGGAAAAGACAACTTAAATTACACTAGCCACAGTCAATATACCAATGGCCTTAATATTCCTTATATAAATAACGACGGCAAAGTAATGTTCGATATACTAAGGGATGAAAATAAAGATATCGTTTTAAACGGAAAAACAGGAAAAAAAGGCGGCATAACAACACCACCCCACACAATAGGCGGGAAACCAGCTGCAGGAGAACTTGTTACAGATTCAATAGAAATCCAAGGGTATGTAGCGATGCTCGCAGTAGCTAAAGCGCTGGGAGATTTTGATTGTATCGGTTATGGTGGCAATGCCGGATTTTCAATGGATAGTAGAGGTAATGCTACCCTTATAAAAATTGATACCGGTAAATTACTTGACCGCGAGAAAGGCCAGCCAGATAGAGACAAAAATGGCCGCTGGAAAAGCAACCATAGTTCTGTAGAAATGGATTTGGCTAACAAGAATTTGCTAAATGCCATGCCTGTTCTTCCAGGCTTGCGGACAGATAATGTTGATACCTCTATCAGCTACGAAAAACTAAAAGAACATCCAAAACTATATGATGAATTTGCAATGACTATTGGCCGCATTGCAAATGCGGCGCCAGAAGATTTAAGAAAAATTGTGGAAAAAGGAGTGCCAAAAGGCTTTGGCGGCAATGAAGTTAATACCGATCAATATATTTCTGATACAGTGCAAGGGCTTACAAATAGGCAAACCCAAATAAAGCAGCTATATCCTGACGAAATCGCTCATGCTGCAAAACTATCTGTTGAAGCCGCAAAAAAAGCTGCTTTTGAGAAAGCTTATGATAATTTCTCCGCCAGACAAAGAGCTAGCAGCCCTAAAATATCAGATGACGGTATACGTAAAGAATGGGTCGATTCTATGAAAAGTAATAAAATCGGCTTAAATGAAATGGTAAAACGCCATACTCCAGAACCAGAAAAAGAAAATGCACTGCATAAATCTCAATCAAGCAACATATCTGTATCTAGTAATCAAGCAAAACCGCATGACGAAATCAAGGAAAGTAAAACCGCTCCAGAGCTAAAAAGAGCATCTTTCATGAAAAAAGCTATAAGCAAACTTAATGTTGGCGGTAAAATACCCTCTAATGAGAAAGATAACCACCAATCCCAATCATCGGACACGGTAATTAAAAGGGAAAGTAATGTACGGTTTGCAGAAGATAGCTTATCCTCTTCCTCAAAATCCGGTATAGACAACGACAGAATTGATTTAAAAGACGCAGAAAAAACAATAAAAGTAGCAGATAAAACAAAAGATGCAAAACAAGAGAAAGATGGTTTGGTAAAATCTGCAGTATCAAAATCTACATTAAAACCAAAAGATGAAAAAGATAGCCAAAAAGACAATGAAAAAGATAAAGGAAAAGGCAAAGAGAAAGAATCAAAGAAAAAAGACAATAGCTCTCATTCAAGGTTTTAATATCATAAACAACTGGATATTTGTAATCTTTTAGTATATAATCCGGCGAAATTTTTGAGAGCTTATACTATGGCAAAATTAAAATATAATGTAAAACCAAGCGCAGGACCAGGTATGACACGAGTTCTAAAAGATTTATCAGATTCATTGGACTTAATATCCCGCAGACTATCTGGCCCGGAATTAAAGGAGAGCCAAATCACATATCTTGATCTGTGTATATCAAGAAATCCGCTTATAACTCAAGAATTTTACGATGAACAAATAACGCCTTTAAAAATAATTGCTGAAGAATCAGAAACATCACAAGGCAAAGCCAAGATGTTAGATTTGGTAATAAATATCGATAAAATCCGCAACTTCTTCACTGGCAATGACAATTTAAAAGAAATCTACATAGAAGATATTAAAATAGCCGGCGGTTTCGATAATTTCAAAAAGTCCTTAAAACAAGCAACTGAATCTGCAGTAAAAGAAAGAATTAGTGAATTAAACACACCAGTCGCTGGCTTTAACAGATAAAAAAAGGAGGGCATTTGCCCTCCTTTTCCAAATCCCATAACAAAAAGATTAGTTAGCTTGTTCGTCTTTTTTGTCTTTCTTTTCTTCAGCTTTCTTAGCACCAGTTGCGCCAAAGCTAATATTACCAAATCTCTTATTGAATTCAGCAACACGACCAGCTTTTTCGTTAAGCAAAGCAGCACCACCAGTCCACGCTGGGTGAGTGTTAATATCAACGTCCAGCTGTAAAACATCACCAGCTTTGCCATAAGTAGAACGGGTTTTGAATGACTTACCGTTAGTCATTTTTACCGTGATTTCATGATAATCAGGATGTATTCCAGGCTTCATTATCGTCTCCTAAATTCTGTATAGGGGAAGGCTTATACACTATAAATAATGGCGAATCAATAGATTATTGTCTAATTTGGGCTTTTACTTGACTTTTGAAGGATTTTTGTACTGTACTGCTAGTTAGAAAGGATGTCTAAATCCGTGAAGACTTAAGACACCATCCGATATTTCAATTAATCATATCTGCCGAACTAGGCTCAATAGTCCGCCTCCTGCCTTTAGACAGGTTTAATTATAATAGTTACATCTATTGCTAATTCAACCAGGATTTTCAACCATTATTAGGCGTGGTTAACTTCCTAACCAGCACGCTGGTAATCTGGTTATTCTTCTTTTTATCAATTTTGAACCAGAAATCATAGAATTTGAATTCATCACCAACTGAAGGTATTGAACCGGCCTCATGGATTATAAGTCCGGCAATAGTAGTCGCCTCGTCATCAGGCAGGTTCCAGTCGAGGTAGCGGTTAGCGGTTAATATCGCGCAAGGTATTATCGCCCTTAATACGGTATGAACCGTCTTTCAGCTTTTTAATACCGAGCGAAACGCTATTGTGCTCGTCATCAATATGACCAACGATTTCCTCTAATATATCCTCGAGCGTTATAAGGCCAACAAGCATACCATACTCATCTACCACTAGCGCCATATGGTTCCTTTTCTCACGGAACTGGAACAATTGATTACTAAGAGAGTTAGTTTCAGGCACGAACCACGGTTTGATAGCAATATCCATAATACTTAAGGTATTTATATCACCATCATAAGAACGTAAGGCTTTGAGCAATGCCTTTACATGCAGTACCCCAACAATATTATCCGTCTCCCCCGACCATAATGGCACACGGGTAAAGCGACTATCTAACACCTTAGTTACAATATCAGTAGCTGGCTGATTAATATCTATAGAATAGATATTTTTTCGGTGC
>JAJONM010000121.1 GCA_021323415.1 Rickettsiaceae bacterium | reverse complement strand
CCACTGGATTTTACGTTTGTATGCCCATCAGAGATTATTGCATTTAACAATAAACTAAACGAATTCAAAACTCGCGGTGCGGAAGTTATTTCTGTTAGTGTTGATTCTCACTTTACGCACTTAGCATGGAAAAACACTCCGGTTAATAAAGGTGGTATTGGCCAGGTTCAGTTCCCTATGGTGGCTGACCTTACAAAACAAATAGCACGTGATTATGATGTATTGCTAGATGCTGGTATTGCTCTGCGTGGTACTTTCATGATTGATAAAGCTGGCGTTGTGCGCCACCAGTTAGTGAATGACCTGCCACTAGGACGCAGCGTTGAAGAGGCTATCCGTATGGTTGATGCGCTGAACTTCCACGAAGAGCATGGTGAAGTTTGCCCAGCTGGCTGGAACCGTGGTAAAGAAGCTATGGAAGCTAGCCCGGAGGGTGTGGCGAAGTACCTCGAGAAAAACGCTGCTGGCCTTTAGAATTCCAATTTTGAATGTCCGCTTTGTTGTAAGTCATATTCGCGCTACTCACCTATGTCCAATAGGCTGCGTGCGCTCATATGACTTACTCCTAGCGGCCAAATCAAACTTGAAATTCTACCCTGCCTTCACTAACCCTAAAAACTGGCTACTCACATGACCGAACATCGTACAAAATTATTAATTATAGGCTCAGGCCCTGCGGGATATACGGCGGCGATTTATGCTGCCCGCGCAAATTTGAAACCAATTCTTGTGCAGGGAATTCAGGCTGGTGGCCAGCTTACTATTACTACTGATGTAGAAAACTACCCTGGCTTTGCTGATGTTATCCAGGGGCCGTGGCTGATGGAACAAATGCAAAAGCAAGCGGAGCATGTTGGTACGCAAATTATATCGGATCATATAAAGTCAGTGGATTTTTCAAAACGCCCGTTTACTGCAATTGGTGAGTCGGATGATGTTTATATTGCAGATACGGTAATAATTTGTACTGGCGCACAAGCCAAATGGTTAGGGCTGCCAAGCGAACAGAAGTTCCAGGGCTATGGCGTTTCAGGCTGCGCTACTTGCGATGGGTTCTTTTATAGAAATAAAGAAGTTATTGTAATGGGCGGTGGTAACACTGCTGTGGAAGAAGCTTTGTACCTTACTAACCATGCGAGTAAAGTTACCCTGGTGCACAGGCGAGATAAGTTAAAAGCAGAAAAGATCCTGCAGGACAGGCTGTTTGCCAATCCAAAAATTTCAGTAATTTGGGATCATGCTTTAGAAGAAGTGTTGGGCGAGGAAAATCCGCTTAATGTTACCGGTGCGCGTTTGAAAAATACTAAAACAGGTGAGACTCAGGATATAAAGGTGCATGGCATATTTATAGCAATTGGCCACAAGCCAACAACTGAGCTGTTCAAAGGCCAGATAGAAACTGATGCAGAAGGCTATATAAAAGTGCAAACCGGCACTACACGTACTAATGTACATGGTGTATTTGCAGCAGGTGATGTGCAGGATAAAGTTTACCGTCAGGCAGTTACTGCGGCTGGAACTGGCTGTATGGCGGCTTTGGAAGTGGAGAAGTTGCTGGCGGCTGAGGAATAATTAAGTAGTGGTCCTACCGCTACCATTCTTCTGCGGTTCAACGGAAACTTTTTTGCTTTGTTCTGGTGTTATAAAGTTAGTTTCGCGCAGTATCGGTAACAGACTAAGGGAATAGTGCTTTAAATATTCTTTAAAGCTCTTTGGTATTAGTATTTTTCTATTACCTTGATTTGACATATAATACTTTTTAATTACTATCGTTAATGTTTTGGCATTCTATTAGGGCTTCATTAATTCGCTTTAAAGACTTCTCAACCCTTTTTTTAGTCATAAATCCTGATATTTTACCACTTTTGATAAAATTTCTATATTCTTCTGCAAGGATGTCAGTAGCATTTTCAATCTTCTCAACCAGTGGTTCAACAAATTCAAGTTGCGCGACTGGGTCTTGTACCTCAGGGCTTTCAACTGTGTCGAGCAGTTCTTCGGCAAAGTCGTAAAACTTAATAATGTCGTTATAGGCTTTTTCGTGCTTGTCTTTGCTGTTAGTATCCATAAAATACGTTACCTTAGTTTTGACTTTGGAAGTATAACATGGAAAAAAGAGATAGTTAAATAAAAAGATTATTTGTATAGAAGAATAATGAAAATGTAAGGTATTTCAAGGGTTTTACTTGTTTTATAGTAAAAATCACGTTATTAACTTTAAGCGTTTTATTTTATTGGTTGGAGATATGCCTGATTTATTTGCGGAACAACCTTCGGTAGGAAAGAGCAAAGACGTAAAAAAAGATGTCAACAAAGATGGTAGTGAATATACCGCTAGTGATATTGAAGTTTTAGAAGGCTTGGAGCCTGTTCGTCGCCGCCCTGGTATGTATATCGGTGGTACTGACGAAAATGCTATGCACCATCTGGTGTCAGAAGTGTTTGATAACTCGATGGATGAGGCGGTAGCCGGATTTGCTAGTTACATAGAAGTTGAGCTGCATGCAGATGGCAGTATTACGGTTGCGGATAATGGGCGCGGTATTCCGGTTGATAAACACCCTAAATACCCAGGAAAATCTGCACTAGAAGTCATTTTAACGACGCTTCACTCTGGCGGAAAATTCAGCAATAAAGTTTATTATACTTCTGGTGGTTTGCACGGAGTTGGTATTTCTGTGGTAAATGCGCTATCGGAAAATTTTGTGGTACAGGTAAAGCGTGATGGCAAGATTTATGAGCAAAGATATTCACGTGGTGAACCAAAGGATAAGCTGAAGGTTATAGGCGAGCTAAAAAAGAAAGAAAGCGGCACGAAAGTTACTTTCTATCCGGATATGGAAATATTCGATGATAATATAAGGTTCCGTCCGGCAAGATTATATGCTCAAGCAAAATCAAAAGCATATTTATTTAAAGGTGTGGAGATAAGGTGGAAATGTGCACCAGCTCTTTTGGCACATAGTAAAAGTAAAGCTCCGGAAGAAGAAGTAATAAAATTCCCTAATGGTATTGCTGACTATCTGGCTGAATCTACTGCTGAAGAAGATAAAGTT
>JAJONM010000055.1 GCA_021323415.1 Rickettsiaceae bacterium | reverse complement strand
GGCAAATACTTCTTTATCAAAGAAGAAACCTTAACCAAAACTGAAATATTTTTTGATAAATATGGCTCCTTCTCTACATTCAGTGGCAGGCTAATACCAGTAATACGTCACCTGATTTCAATTCCGGCAGGACTAGCCAGAATGAATATGACCAAATTTATCATATATACTGGTGTAGGTGCAGCAATTTGGGCTGCAATACTTATAGTCCTTGGGTATTTTATTGGAGAAAATGAAGAGCTGATACATCAATATTTAAAAATTATTATTGCTGTAATTCTGGTTTTATTAAGCATATCCGCGGTTATTTACTATCTTTATGTAAAAAAAAGGCAAAAAATTTAGCTTAATCGTTAAAACTGTTGCTTTTTATTTATTAAGCAGTTAGATATTCCCTCCTACTTTTGCGGGTGTGGCGAAATTGGCAGACGCACTAGATTTAGGTTCTAGCGCCGCAAGGCGTGGGGGTTCAAGTCCCTCCACCCGCACCACCCTTCGCTCTTAAAGCTTTGGGTGGCAAACCGTGCAAGACGATTTACGAACAGTATTTAGAAGAGAATAGGTGTTTTTATGCAAGTTAAAGAACTTAAAAATGAAGGCTTAAAAAGGGAATTTGAAATAACCCTATCAGCCGATGATCTACACAAGAAAGTTGAGGGTCGTTTAAACGAACTTGCAAGAACTATAAAAATGCCAGGTTTCCGCCCAGGAAAGGTTCCTCTTGATATATTAAGAAAAAAGCATGGCCGTCAAATATTGGGTGAAGTATTGGAAATTGCAGTAGCTGACAGCTCTGAGAAAGTTCTAAAAGACGAGCAGTTAAATCCTGCAATGCAGCCTAAAATTGAGATTTCTTCATTCGATCCAGAAAAACAGGGTTCCAACCTTGTTTACAATCTGTCTTTTGAAATTTATCCAGAAGTTCCAAGTATTGATTTATCAAAAGTAAAAGTTAATAAATCTATCGTAGATGTATCTGACAAAGAAGTAAAAGACGGTTTGGAGAGACTACGTAAAGGTCAGAAAAACTTTGTACCTCTTGCTAAAGCACGTGCCGCTAAAGAAGGCGATGCAGTACTTATAGACTTTATAGGTAAAGTTAATGGCGTAGCGTTCGATGGCGGAACTGCTAAAAATTTCCAATTAGAACTTGGCTCTAAACAATTTATTCCAGGTTATGAGGAGCAATTAATTGGTGTTAAAAAGGGCGAAACACGCGTAGTAAAGGTTAAATTCCCAGAAGCTTATGGCAGCAAGGAATTAGCTGGCAAAGAATCCGAGTTTGAGGTTACTGTACACGACATCCTAGAAGCAGAATTACCTGAAGCTGATGATAACCTGGCTAAAAAAGTTGGCTTTGAGGATCTAACAAAATTAAAAGACGCTATCCGCGAGCAAATTGGTAAAGATTTTGAGGTTATCACCCGTACAAAACTTAAGAAAGAAATTTTTGACGCGCTCGATGAAACTTACACTTTCGCAGTACCAGAAACTATGGTGGAACTTGAGTTCAATTCAATAAATGAAAGCATAGCAGGATCGGATGATTCCAAAAAATCATCAGCAAAAGAACAAAAAGAGTATAAAAAACTAGCAGAAAGACGTGTAAGGCTAGGAATTCTATTAGCAGATATCGGCAAGAAAAACTCTGTTACTGTGACTGATGATGAGTTACGTCGCGCGGTTTTTGAGCAGGCACGTAACTATCCTGGCCAAGAACAAAAAGTTATCGAGTTCTATCAAAAGAACCGCAACGCCCTTGAGCAATTAAAAGGCCCTATACTTGAAGATAAAGTGGTAGATTTTGTAATTAGCAAAGTTTCTATTACTGACAAAAAAGTTCCAGCCGAAGAATTGCTAAAGTTTGATAGCGCTGAAGACTAATTCTTTTTATCCACTGAAATTTAGAAGCGTTAAGAAATAACGCTAACTTATTGTTATTTAATAGCAATACAACTACAATATCTACTTTTGGGTGAATAATATCAAACCTATAGTAATTTATTTGGCTACATATGCTTGCCATATGTTATTTTCTGTTATATTCGTTAACTATAAACAATAACTTATTGAGTAGGTAATGGTATGAGTAATATTGTAGAAACATACATGGATTTAGTTCCTATGGTCGTTGAGCAGACCAGTCGCGGCGAAAGAGCATATGATATATTCTCTCGCTTACTAAAGGAACGAATTATCTTCGTTAATGGGCAGGTACATGATGGCATGTCAGTTTTAATAACTGCACAATTGCTTTTCCTCGAATCGGAAAACCCGGATAAAGATATATATATGTATATCAATTCTCCAGGTGGGGTAGTTACCTCTGGGCTTGCTATCTATGATACTATGCAATATATACGCCCTGATGTGGCCACACTTTGTACAGGTCAGGCGGCTTCAATGGGCTCATTGTTACTCACTGCGGGCGCAAAGGGTAAAAGATTTGCATTACCAAATGCTAGAATAATGATACACCAGCCTTCAGGTGGTTTCCAAGGACAAGCAACTGATATTGAAATTCATGCCAAGGAAATATTAGACCTAAAGATGAGGCTTAACAAGTTATATGTAAAACATACTGGCAAAGCTTTATCGGTAATTGAGAAAAACATGGAACGCGATAATTTCATGCCAGCTGAAGCTGCAAAAGCTTTCGGACTTATTGATGAGGTTATAACAAAAAGACCTGAGGAGGCTAAAAAATCTTAAGCCCTAGTACCTCTGTCAAAACTTGTTTTGGCTAATATAAACGAAATAACTTTTAAGTAAAAAGGTGCAGTTGAGATGGTAAAATCAGACAGCCAAGATTCAAAAAATACTCTTTATTGTTCTTTCTGCGGCAAGAGCCAGCATGAAGTTCGTAAGTTAATTGCTGGGCCAACAGTGTTTATTTGTGATGAATGTGTTGAGCTTTGCCTTGATATTATCCGCGAAGAAAGCAAAACATCCCTAGTAAAAGATGGCGATGGAGTGCCTAATCCAAAGGACATCTGTTCTGTACTTGACGATTATGTAATTGGGCAGCAACAAGCTAAGAAAGTTTTATCTGTAGCTGTTCATAACCATTATAAACGTTTAGCGCACGCTGAAAAAGGTGCTGGCGAGATTGAGCTTGCAAAAGCTAATATTCTTCTAGTTGGGCCAACTGGTTGCGGTAAAACACTGCTTGCACAAACGTTAGCCAGAATTCTGGATGTACCATTTACTATGGCTGATGCTACAACACTAACTGAGGCAGGTTATGTCGGTGAGGATGTAGAAAATATTATTCTTAGGTTGCTACAAGCAGCTGACTATAACGTTGAACGCGCACAACGCGGCATAGTTTATATTGACGAAGTAGATAAAATTTCCCGCAAATCCGACAACCCTTCTATAACACGTGACGTATCGGGCGAAGGTGTTCAGCAGGCCTTGCTGAAAATCATGGAAGGTACAGTTGCATCTGTTCCACCTCAGGGCGGCCGCAAGCACCCTCAACAGGAATTCTTACAAGTAGACACTACTAACATATTATTCATTTGTAGTGGAGCCTTCTGCGGCCTTGAGAAAGTTATTTCCGCACGTGGAAAAGGGACAGCTATTGGTTTTGGCGCGGATGTTAGAAGCGAAGAAAATCGTAAAGTTGGTGAAATTTTAGGAAGTCTTGAACCTGAAGATCTGATAAAATTCGGCTTGATACCTGAGTTCGTAGGACGCCTTCCAGTTGTTGCAACACTAAGCGATCTTGACGAGGAGACTCTTGTACAAATTCTTACTCAGCCAAAAAATGCACTTATAAAGCAATACCAAAAGCTTTTTGAGATAGAAAATGTTGCTTTGCAATTCACTCCGGACGCACTTACTGCTATTGCCGAAAGAGCTATCAAGAGAAAAACCGGGGCACGTGGTTTACGCGCTATTCTGGAAGAATTGCTACTTGAACTAATGTTCAGCGTACCTGGCATGAAAGATCTGAAAGAAGTAGTGGTTGATAAAGAAACTGTAGAAAAAAAGAAGGATCCAGTTCTAGTATTTGAAAGCAAAGGTAAAAAACCAGCAAAAAAAGCTGCAAAAGTCTCTTAATCCAATAATTATAAATTTGGGATGTAATATTACATCCCAAATTTATATCAAGCTCTACCCACCTCACCTGCAACTAAATAGTTACAATAATTACATTATATAAAGATCGAAAGCTTTGGCGCCCAATGTCTTATTGATTTATTTAGGTTAGTTACTATATTAATAGAGTAATGTAAGGCACTGTTTGTTAACCTCTAAAAAACTAGAGTAGTATCATGATGTATGAAATAAAATCAGAGAATAATGCTTATGCTTTATTACCACTACGCGATATCGTTGTTTTTCCTGGAATGATCGCTCCATTATTTGTGGGCAGAAAAAAATCTATAAGTGCCCTAGAAGATGTCATAAAACAAAATAAAATGATTCTTCTGGTAACACAAAAGGATGCTACTAATGACGATCCTAGCACCAAAGATTTATATAATGTTGGTATACTTGCTAATGTTTTACAACTTTTGAAGTTACCTGATGGGACTGTAAAGGTATTAATAGAAGGGCAAAAACGCGCAAGCATTAGGCAATACCTTGAAAATGGCGATTTTTTTAGAGCTACCATAAGCCTCATTGAAGACGAGTATGGTGATGAGCTTGATTTGAAAGCTTTAACACGCTCTGTAGTTAATCAATTTGGCAAATATGCAAAACTAAATAAGAAAGTTTCACCAGAAATTGCCACATCCTTAGCTCAGGTTGAAGATGTATCAAAACTAGCGGATACTATTGCATCACATTTGAATTTATCGATAGCCGAAAAACAGGAAATCCTTCAGAACCCTGAAGTAATAAAAAGGCTAGAGCAGGTTTATGCCTTTATGGAAGCCGAAATGGAAGTCCTAGATACAGAGAAAAAAATCCGCACTCGTATCAAAGATCAGATGGAAAAGACCCAGAAGGAGTATTACCTTAATGAACAATTAAAGGCGATACATAAAGAATTGGGTGAAGGAGATGACGGAAAGGATGAAATAGCTTCATTTGAAGAGCGCATCAAAAAAACAAAGCTTTCTAAAGAGGCGCGTGAAAAAGCCTTATCGGAAGTAAAAAAGCTAAAATCAATGTCACCTATGTCGGCAGAGTCAACTGTTACGCGCAATTATCTTGATTGGTTATTATCTTTGCCATGGAATAGGCGTAATAAGGTTAAAAGCGATATAAATGAAGCTCAAGGCGTTCTGGACGAAGACCATTACGGACTGGAAAAAGTAAAAGACCGTATACTTGAGTATTTGGCTGTACAACAGCGTACAAAAAAGATTGGCGGTTCAGTAATATGCCTTGTTGGTCCTCCAGGAGTTGGTAAAACTTCACTAGCAAAATCTATTTCTCGCGCCATTGGCAGAAAATTTATAAAAATTTCCTTAGGTGGAGTGCGTGATGAATCAGAAATAAGGGGCCATAGGCGTACTTATATTGGTTCTATGCCTGGCAAAATTGTCCAGTCAATGAAGAAAGCTAAATACAGCAACCCTTTAATGCTACTCGATGAAATAGATAAAATGGGTACTGACTTTAGGGGCGATCCTGCATCTGCCTTGCTAGAAGTATTAGATTCCGAACAAAACAGCCATTTTAATGACCATTACCTAGAAGTAGATTACGATCTTTCCGATGTAATGTTTGTTGCAACAGCTAACAGCTTAAACTTACCACATGCCTTATTAGACAGGCTTGAGGTAATAAGGATTTCTGGTTACACAGAAGACGAAAAAATTGAGATTGTAAAAAAGCACCTTTTGAGCAAGCAAGGACGTAAGAACGGATTAAAGGACAATGAGTGGAGCATTTCTGATGAAGCTTTACGTGACATCTTACGTTATTATACCCGTGAAGCGGGGGTTAGAAACATGGAACGCGAAATCGCTAAACTAGCACGTAAAGCCTTACGCGATATTCTTTCCAATAAGCTTGAGCGAGTGGATATAACCTCAGATAACCTATCTAAATATCTTGGAGTTAGAAAATATTCCTTTGGTTCTTCTGGAGAGGAAGATTTAGTAGGTGTAGTTACAGGACTTGCATACACTGAGTTTGGCGGCGACATGCTGGTAATAGAAGCTGTACAAATCCCTGGTAAAGGCAATATAAAAACTACTGGCAAACTAGGGGAAGTAATGCAGGAATCAGCACAAGCTGCATTTAGCTATGCACGATCGCGCTGCTTAGAATATGGGGTAACTCCAGTACAATATGGTAAAAAAGACTTCCATATACACGTGCCAGAAGGCGCAACTCCAAAAGATGGGCCGTCAGCTGGTGTTGCGTTATTTACCTCTATTGTGTCGGTTATGACTGGTATACCTGTTAAAAAATCAGTAGCAATGACAGGTGAAATTACTTTAAGAGGTCGTGTTCTTGCAATAGGCGGCTTAAAAGAAAAGCTACTTGCTGCCTTACGAGGCGGAATAAAAACAGTAATTATTCCTAAGGAGAATGAAAAAGATTTAGCTGAGATACCTGATAATGTTAAGAAAAACCTTGAGATTATCCCGATAAAAACAGCTGAAGAAGCTCTACATATCGCTTTAACAAGAGTTCCTGAGCCTATTGAATGGGTAGAAATTGAAATTGCGGCGGCAAAACCTGACGACTCAGACAGTTTCGTGACACATTAAGGATTTTTTAGCTATAAGCATTTTTATGTTGATTCTAGTAAGAGGGGGTGGTATACGCATCCCCTCTTCTGTTTTTTAAGAAGGGCGATTAGCTCAGTTGGTAGAGCGCTTCGTTTACACCGAAGATGTCGGGAGTTCGAGTCTCTCATCGCCCACCACTTTTAAATCATTTCTTTAAGCACTCTTGCAATTGTCAATGATGCCTCGGGCGTTTCATTATCTTCAATCGACCAAATAGCTGAAAGGACCGCCTGTGCATAACTCCAATTTAATATACGTTCCCTATTCCACCCTAATTGCTCTACCATAATTGCAACCCTATTCTTCACAATTTCAGGTTTAGCAAATTGCATAATATATTTTATAGGATTTCTAAGCCAAGCACCAGCTTCATATTCGGCTTCACCCACATATCCTTTGGGGTCAATTGCTAACCAACCACGTATTTCATCGTATAGAATATTGTCATGATGCAAATCTCCATGCAACATAACCGTCTCACTTTGCGATGATACTAAATCTATAAACAAATTTTTAGCATATTTTACTTCATTAGGTGACATTTTATCATCACAACTATTCAGGTAATTATCATATCCTACAGCAAGATCTTCTATCATTTTAAATGACGGCATACCTTTTTTGACATGTAATTGTTTAGCAACCGCACAAAATATTCGCGTGGCATTCTCATCTTCATCATTTGGAACTGTTTCCGTAATAGATTTTCCTGGAATTAACTGTTCCAGTAATATTGCTTCTTCACTAGATTGAAGAACTTTAACTGCGCCACTCCCATTATATTGCTTCAGCACATCTTTCTGTAATATTTCATCAGAACCAGGCCTTAAGACCTTTAGAACGACAGGTACATCACCCTGTTTACCAAAATAAATAGTGCTAGAATGGGTTTTAATTTCCCTTACTAATGAAACTCCCCATTTATTGGTATATTTTATACTTCCTGTAGACATATATCTGCTTTAATTAAAGTTCTTAACTTTTAAAATAAAGGTTATTTTATCAATAATCTTGCAAAGTAACAGTATTTGTTATAAGTCTTATACATTATGCTAAATACATCCAGATTATCACGTAAAAAATTGGCGATTCTATCGCTTTGCTTAAGCACTGTTCTTGTGGGCTGTAAAGTAGGACCAAATTACAAACAGCCGCAATTTAGTATACAAGATAAATTTCACGCAAAAGAAACCAAATCTGTAAGTAACGAGAAAATTGGTGAGAAATGGTGGACAGTCTTTAATGACTCGCTGCTAAATGAAGTTATCGATGATGCTGTTAAGAAGAATAATGATATCAAAATAGCAATTGCCAATATTGATCAAGCAAAGGCTTTACGAAAAATAAGTACAGCTGGGTTATTACCATCCCTTAATGCTGACACTTCAGCAGCAAGAAATAAATATAGCGACAAACTAAGTACAGTTGGTAAAGCTAATACCTTTAATGCCAGCCTGGATGCATCATGGGAGATAGATCTTTTTGGCAAAAACAGGCGTTCTGTAGAAGCTGCAACCGCAAGACTGGAAGCTGCAGAAGCACAAAAAAATGCCGTTATGCTCTCAATTATGGCTGAGGTTGCTAAAAATTACTTTGAAGTACGTGGTTTACAAAAGCATATCGATGTAAGCTATCGCAGCGTAGGCCTACTAAAAGAGCTCGAGAAGCTTGCTGAAGCACAATTTAAATCAGGTTTAGTAACAGAATTTGACGTCTCTCGCGCACGTGGTGAGAGAGAATCATTTGAAGCAAGCATACCTAATTTAGAAGCTGAAGTTCAGGCAGGCATATATCGTATATCCTTACTCACAGGAAAAGAGCCTGAATATTATTTAGAAAAAATGCTGGCTAATCCCAGTCTCCCTACACCACCTGACATAGTTCCTATTGGAATGCGCTCAGAAATATTACGCCGCCGTCCTGATATAACTGTATCAGAACGTAAACTTGCTGCTGCGTCAGCTGATATTGGAATTGCTACAGCCGATTTATTTCCAAGCATTTCGTTAACAGGTGGTATTGGAACAGGTGCAAGGGTTTTCAGTGATTTGTTCACAGGAGGATCTGGTGCTTACTCGCTTGCAGGCGCTTTGCAATGGTCAGTATTTAATAGTGGTGCGAATAATGCTCGTATTGATGTAGCTCGCGCTTCTTCTAAATCTGCACTGGCAGAATATGAAAAAGTTGTGCTTTCCGCGTTGTCTGAAGTTGAAACTTCGCTAGCACGTTATGGCAGTGAATGGCAAACTTTAAAACAATTAAATGCCGCAGTTAAGACACGCAAAGAAGGATACAGAATAGCCAAACTGCGTTACGAAGCAGGGCAAGAAAACTTCCTGGTAATACTTGATGCCGAGCGCTCACTTATAACCGCCCAGGACAAAGTGATTCAAAGCGAGACAAGTATCCTTACTGATTTAACACAGCTATATAAAGCCCTCGGTGGCGGCTGGCAAACTGAGCCAAAATCATAATTCACCAGGATTTCTGTAGCAGTTGGTCAACCCTGCAAAAAATTAACCTTCCGTTGAAGTAGAAGCAGCAAGAAATATGCGATAAAGGAAATATAAGGTGATTAGAGTTAATCACTAAAATATAAGGAGACATTAACATGACTACAAAATTCACAAAAACTTTACTAACTGCTACTGTACTTGCTTCTGTTAGCTTTGCAGCTTTCGCTAATCCAACTACTAAAACTCCAGTTGCTAAAACTCCAGTTGCTACTGAAAAAACTGCTGAGAAAACTTCTGAAACTGCACCAGTTCTAAGCAAAGAGCAAATTGCTACTATCGAAGCAAAATGCAAAAAAGAGCATGCTAATGTAGCTTCTGCTGAGTACAAAGCTTGCGTAGCTGCTGAAACTAAAAAGGCTTCTGAGCCAGTTTCCTCAAACGAAGAAGATGCAGCTCCAGCCCCAACTACAGTACCTTCTACTACAGCTCCAGCTGCACCAACAGCTCCTGCTAAGAAGTAGTTTTTGCTAAAATTTTATAATACCGTGCATTGCTTAATGCACGGTATTATTATATGTAATACATATGAGAATACTTGTTATTGAAGACGATAAAAGCCACTCAGAATATTTGGTTAGCGGACTAAAAGAAGCTGGCCACAACCCTGATTTGGCAATAGATGGTATTGATGGCTTACATCAAGCTACAGAAGAAAAATACGATGTAATCATTGTTGACCGCATGTTACCTAAACTAGACGGATTAGCGGTAATTCAGGCCCTACGGACAAGCGGAAACAAGACCCCAGTATTAATTTTAAGTACTTTATCAAAAGTAGAAGAGCGCATAAAAGGCCTAAAGGCTGGTGCTGATGATTATTTAACAAAACCATTTTCATTCGGTGAGTTACTTGCACGTATTGAAGCCTTACTCCGTCGCAATGTTATTGAAGCTGAACAGGTTATTTTAACTGTTGATGATTTGGTGATGAACCTTATTAGCCGCGAAGTAGAGCGTGGTGGTAAAAAGATAGTACTACAGAACCGCGAGTTCCGCTTGCTGGAGTTTTTGATGCGTAGGCCAAACCAAGTTGTAACACGTACTATGCTACTAGAAGGAGTGTGGGATTTTCACTTTAACCCAGCTACTAATTTGATTGATGCACAGATGAGTAAGCTAAGACAAAAAATTGATAGAGGTTGCGCAAAACAGTTAATTCAAACCATTCGTGGTGCGGGGTACAAAATCAGTGCTGACTAGATTTAGGAACTTTTTATCTTCCTTTTCATTTCGCGCAGGAACACTTATTTTTATTTCCTTTTGCGCACTGCTTCTTTCTACACGTGTTTTACTTTACCATCAGGCGATTAATACCACACGCAACGACATAAAAGAAATTGTGCTTGCCCATGCACAGTATCTGCAGCAAAGCTTTGAAAGATACGGCTTGGCATATGTTAAGGAGTATATCAACGCGGTTTTAGAAGAAACACAAGATAAGCACCTGATATTAGCAATGCGAGACAAAAAAGGGCATATTACTGGCAACCTAAAAGAATGGCCTACAGTTAAAAAAGACACGGCAGGATGGGTTGAATTTGCCCTTCCACGTGACAATGAAGATCCTCTTAATATTACAGCCAATATCGCAAATTATAAAGGCATTAACTTACTCGTTGGGTATGATCTTACCCGCCTGGAGATTATGGAAAAGGCTTTATGGCTGGCATTAATGCAAAACGCACTACTTTCGTTTATTGCCGCATTACTACTTACGTTTTTAGTTATCTTCTTGCTTAACAAAAACATGCAGAAACTAAACAGAACATGTACAGAAGTGACATTTGGTAATAGCAAACACAGGGTAAAACTTTCCGGCGCGAATGATGAATTTGAGCGTCTTGGTAAGAACCTTAATGCGATGTTAGACAGGAACGAAGCTTTGCTTGATACTATCCGCGACTCTACTAATGCCTTAGCACATGATATGCGAACGCCGCTTAGTAGGTTACGTATAAAACTACAAAGTATAATTGAGCAAACTAATTTAACACACGATGTTCAGGAAGGTGTAGCATCGGCAGTATTACAGACAGATGTTTTAGTAGAAATGTTTGATAATATCTTAAGTATAGCCAAAGCAGAAAGTCGTATAGAAACTCAGATCTTTATAGATTTTAATATGTCTGATGTGCTTTCTAATATCATTGATTTCTATGCTACCTTTGTAGAAGACAAAGAACAGACACTTGAAATAGATATTCCAGAAAAGACCATTTTCTTCCGGGGGGACAGGCAATTAGTTTCGCAAGCTATGCTTAACTTGCTCGACAATGCCGTAAAATATACGCCTAAAAAAGGCAGTGTAAAAGTTTCGCTAACTTCTGATAGTGAGTTTATTATCTGTACTTTTAGTGAGTTTATTATCTGTACTTTCGCTGATTCTGGCCCTGGTATCCCACCTGAATTCAGAGAAAAGGTAAAAGAGCGCTTCTTCCGCATGGATGTAAGCCGTAACACTGAAGGCACCGGACTTGGTATGAGCCTTGTTGATGCGGTAGCAAAACTACATAATGGCAGGCTTGAATTAGATGATAACAATCCAGGACTCAAAGTTTCACTAATATTTCCTATAGAACCTTTAGCTGGGATTTAACCCTGCGGACGTATTAACATTCTAAAATCTTTCATTTTAAGCAAGCGTGTTGAAGCGGCTTATAGTTAACTATAATTTATAGTTACCTGCAAACTTTGTAGATGAACTATTGCCAACCTCTGAAAGTTTAAACTCAATTAAAGGCCCTCCAAAGGTTAGGGATATTGCTGCAACAGCCAGCGTTCTACTACCTGCTATTGAAGCTATTGATTTAGTAAGACAGTTAAAGAACCATCCTGAAACAACACAGGAGAAAAAACAACAGTACAGCACATTCTGTGATTTGTTCTATCCATACCGTAATCACATAATAAAACAGGTTATCGGTCATCCAAATGGATGGCTTTATATTCCTAATGGTGCCCCTAACTTTATTAAAGAGCTAAAAAACAGCTTATCTTCTTTA
>JAJONM010000054.1 GCA_021323415.1 Rickettsiaceae bacterium | reverse complement strand
AGGGCAGATTTTAGAAATGCTTACTAAATCTTTCCCAGAAACTTTAAAAAAATATAGTGGTGGCGCAGGAGCACTTCTGACTGCAGGTTTAAAGTATGCAAATGAACATGCAGAAGAAAGATCAGATAAAGAGCGCTGTGTTATTTGTTAATTATTGATTATCTATATCCACAATCTCCTACTTTAGAGGAGATTGTGGATTAACACATATTACTCTAAAATTGCTTTAAGCCCCGCATACCCATCCGCCAAACTACTTGACTCCCCAGGCTTCTGCTTCAAAAATTCGTCTAATGGAGTATAATATTTTATAGCCTCATCAACCATCTGGTCAGAGCCTTTTTTATAAGCACCTAACCTGATTAACTCAGCCATATCATTATATGTGGAAAGCAATGTCTTGGCACGGATAACCAGCGCATTCTCCTCATCACTGTTACAACCAGGCATCGTCCTTGAAATACTGCGGAGTATATTAATCGCCGGAAAACGCCCACGCTCTGCAATAATCCTGTCCATCACTATGTGACCATCGAGTATCCCACGCGCCGCATCAGATATAGGTTCATTATGGTCATCACCTTCCACAAGAATAGTAAATATTCCAGTAATTGATCCCTTATCAACACCCGGCCCTGCCCGCTCCAATAGTTTTGGCATTTCAGCAAATACTGTTGGTGTATAACCTTTGGTAGTTGGCGGTTCACCGGCAGAAAGCCCAATCTCTCGCTGCGCCATTGCAAAGCGGGTAACACTATCCATCATGCATAATACATCCCGGCCAATATCACGGAAATATTCCGCCACCACCATAGTCATATATGCCGCCTGCCGACGCATTAATGCTGATTCATCACCAGTTGCTACTATCACGACTGCATTCTTTAATCCCTCTTCGCCCAGGTAATCCTGCAGGAATTCCTGCACCTCGCGTCCACGTTCACCAATTAACCCGATTACTTTTATATCCGCCTGACAAAACTTGGTTAGCATTGAAATAAGCATAGATTTACCAACGCCGGAACCTGCAAAAATACCCATCCTCTGGCCACGGCAACATGTAAGGAAAGTGTTGAGCGCACGAACACCTAAATCTATTTTACCTTTTACTCTCTGCCTGCTATGCGCTGGCGGTGGGGAATTACGATAAGGATATGCTTTATTTCCCTTTGGTAGCGCACCTTTACCATCTATTGGCTCACCCATGGCATTAATAACGCGCCCTTTCCACTGCTCACATGGGAAAGCTACCGCTTCATCATTTACCATCCATACTTTGCAACCAACTCCTACACCATCTAACTCGCCAAAAGGCATAAGCAACACAATATCTTCGCGGAATCCAACTACTTCTGCTGCTATTTCTTTACCATTTCTGCTGATTATTTTGCAGCGCGAACCTACACTTGCAACCCTGCCGAGGCCCGAACATTCTGCAAGCAATCCTTTTATTGAGCTAATGCGCCCAAAAAATCGCATATCAGGTATACGCTCAACTTCATTTATAAAATTTTCTAGCTGTTGTTTCATAAATAAATGCTATATAAAATGCTAATAGTTAACTGAATTCTTACTTTTATAAATTATTTTTTAACAATTTGTTAATTAATAGTTGAAAAAAATATTTTTTAGTGTGAAACTGTAATTCGGTATGCTATTTAAAGCAATACTAGAATATTTTTGATAAAACTTAAAGTTGTTTTACTGTAAAATAAAAGTGTATTTTACATAAGGAGCATAATTAATGCGCGTATTATTAGTAGAAGACGATACAGCTACAGCACGTTCCATTGAACTGGCATTAGCTTCGGAAGGTATAGTTTGTGATATTGCTGAGTTGGGCGAAGAAGGCTTGGAAATAGGCAAAATTTACGACTACGATATAATAATACTCGACTTAATGCTTCCTGACATAGATGGATATGAGGTTCTTCTGCGTCTGCGCTCAGCAAAAGTACAGGTACCAATTCTAATACTATCAGGACTATCTGGCAGTGATCAAAAAATTAAAGGTCTAGGTTTTGGTGCAGATGATTATCTGACAAAACCATTTAACCGCGGCGAATTAATTGCACGTATCCAGGCTATCGTAAGAAGGTCAAAAGGCCACTCTGAATCGGTTATCCAGATAGATGACCGCATTATAATGAATTTAGATAGCCGTACTGTTGAAGTAGACCACAGCCAGATTCATTTAACTAGCAAGGAATACGGCATTCTCGAGTTGCTAGTCTT
The DNA here is from genome assembly GCA_021323415.1 of Rickettsiaceae bacterium. GTDB lineage: Bacteria > Pseudomonadota > Alphaproteobacteria > Rickettsiales > UBA6187 > JAJONM01. The sequence continues at coordinate 9,794 of JAJONM010000054.1, read as the reverse complement.
ACGCAAAGGCTCGCTCATAACAAAAGAAATGTTCTTAAACCACCTATATGGCGGCATTGATGAGCCTGATTTAAAAATCATTGACGTTTTCGTATGTAAATTACGTAAAAAACTGTCTAAGGTTACTAACGGAACCAACTATATCGACACTGTATGGGGCAGAGGCTACATTTTGAAAGAAAATACTTCCTCTGTTGAAACTGCCGATAATAGCGGATTAGTTGTGAATAATATCAGATAGACCTGCTACCGAATATTTGGCTGCCAACCCTAACTTCAGTAGCACCATGTGCTATTGCAAGTTCGTAGTCAGCACTCATGCCCATGCTAATCTCAGCCAAACCGTTCTTATCTGCTAGATTTTTTAGCATTTTAAAGTACGGTACAGGATCTTCATTTACGGGTGGGATGCACATAAGCCCCTTTACCCGCAACCCATCACTTACACATTTTTCAATGAAAAAATCAGCCTCTTCAGGAAGTACACCAGCTTTTTGCGGTTCAGAACCAACATTAACCTGTATATAACAAACAGGGAACTTATCCGCATTTTTCATTTCTTTTAACAGACTTTCGGCTAATTTCGGACGGTCCACCACCTCAATAACATCAAATATCTTTATAGCATCCTTTATTTTGTTAGTTTGTAACGGTCCAATTAAATGCAGCTTGATATCAGGATTGTTCTTTTTAAGTTCAGGCCATTTCTCAAGCGCTTCCTGCACCCTATTTTCTCCAAAGACGCTATGGCCAGCCTTTATGGCTTGTGTAATGGCCTCCTTTGGTTGAAATTTACTTACAGCCACCAACTTTACGTTAGGGGATATATTTTTAATTCTCTCCTTAATTTCCAATAGATTATTTATAATATTGGCCATAACACACTCTAAAATCGAAATATTGCATATAAATCAGTGGCATTTATACCACACCATTTGCAAAAAACATAATAAAACATCACTTAAAGGTTTTTAAACATTGTAAGATTATGGTCAATCAGATTATCTAGCACCAATCGTTTAAGGAGCCTTTTTTCCTAAATGACTTGAATTAATTTTTCAACCACACTAATGGATTAAAAAATGAAAAAAATCTTACTTACTACATCAGCTTTAGGGCTGTTTGCTGGTTCAGCTTTCGCTGCTGGTCCGGTTGTTACTGTTGGCGGTTCTGCTGACTTCCAGGTTGGTAACGGAAGCCAGGAAACTGTATACAAAATCCAAAACAGCAACGTAACTCCTTATTCTAAAGAGCTACACACAAGAACTGATACGCGCCTTCACATTAAAGCTGACGCTAAAGCTGACAATGGCTTAGGCTATGGTGCTTTCATTGAACTTAACGCTGACGTTACTAACAACGATAGCAACAGCAACGTTGGTAATGACAATGGTAATGCTGCAAGAACCTACCTTTACGTAGAAAGCGGCTTTGGTCGCGTTGAAGCTGGTGCTACAGGTGATGCTGGTAATGCTCTTAAAGTTGATGCAAGCACATTCGCTCGCGCTACAGGTGGTATCGGTGGTGATTTCTATAAATACGTTGACCTTTCTGATGACCCTAACGGTCTTGCAAACGTTGGCAACAGAGATTTCTACTTATTACCAGGCTTACCAACAGCAGCTGGCATACCAGGTGAAGTTGCGCCTGGTGGTCTAGGAAGTGTTGATAGCCACGAAGATCGTGCTACAGCTAACAAAATCAGCTACTACTCTCCACGTATCTCTGGTTTACAGGCTGGTTTAAGTTACACTCCTGACCAGGGTGAAAGAGGAACTCAAAACGGATTCAGCGGCAAAAATACTAACGGTGTTGCAGCTTCTTTCGTAAATGTATTTAACGCCGGTATCAACTACCAGGGTGAGTTCAACAATCTTGGAATCAACGCTTCTTTAACTGGAGAAATGGGTAACACTAAAGATGACGTTGTGGGTACTATAACAAGATACGACGACCTTAAAGCTTATGCTGCTGGTCTAAGCTTGAACTATGCCGGTTTCACAGTTGGTGGTTCTTACGGTGCAGCTCCTGAATTTGGTCAGAACATAAACTTCAATTCTGAGCTACGTTACTGGACTCTTGGTGCTGCTTATGAGTTTGGCCCTTTCGGAACAAGCGTAACATACATGGATAGCAAAATTAAAAATCAATTTTCTATCGCAACTCCAGACAGCGACTTCACAAACCTATCTCTAGGTGCTGATTACCAATTAGCTCCAGGTTTGGTACCATATGTAGAAGTTAGCTTCTTTGATACTGATGACAACGTAGCAGGAACTATTGATAACAATGGTACTGTTGTAATCGTTGGTACTGAATTGAACTTCTAATTTTAAGTTCATACCAAAAAGAAAGGGGGTGGAATTTCCGCCCCCTTTTTATTTTATATCAGTGCAAGTTGTTAGTGCAATGCACTTGCACCATCTACCCCCACTTCACCTCTGGCGGCATCGACATCAATATCGCCTCTACATTTCCGCCGGTCATAAGGCCAAATTTAGTTCCACGGTCATACATCAAATTAAACTCAGCATAACGCCCACGTTTTAATAGCTGATGCTCACGCTGCGCTGGAGTCCAGCTTTCATTAAGATACTTGCGTACAATTTTAGGATATATATTTAAAAATGCTTCGCCCACGTTTTGCGTGAATGCAAAATCATTTTGCCAGTCGCCACTATTAACATAGTCATAAAATATACCGCCAACCCCACGCGCTTCGTTACGGTGCTTTATAAAGAAATACTCATCACACCATTTTTTGAATTTATCATAGTATTCAGGATTATGCTTATCACATACCGCTTTAAATTCTGCGTGAAAGTCTTTTGTATCACTCTCTACTTCATATATCGGGTTTAAATCAGCCCCACCACCAAACCATGATTTTGTAGTAACAATAAAACGCGTATTCATATGTACAGCAGGAATCAGTGGGGAATTCATATGCGCAACTAGTGAAATACCTGTTGCAAAAAATCTTGGGTCTTGCTCGGCTCCCGGAATTTGTTTAGCAAATTCTTCGCTAAATTCACCAAAAACGGTTGATATGTTAACGCCAACTTTTTCAAATACCCTACCGCACATAATAGACATTTCACCGCCACCGCCACCTTCGCGCTCCCATGTCTTTCTTTCAAAATGACCAGTTGGTTTGTCACTATTTTCTAACTCACTTTCAATAACTTCAAATTCATGGCATATACGGTCGCGCAAGCCTTTAAACCAGGCTCCCGCCATTTGTTTTTTTTCTTCATCCCCTAAAAACAAGCTTTCTGTTACAATGCGCATAATTCCCTGCAAATTTACTATTTATTAGCTTTTATAGAGTAATATCATAATTATAAATAACATACACGCAAAATACATTCATTATGAAACAAAAAGGATTCACATTAGCAGAATTATCAATATCGATAGTGATCATATCAGTAATTATGGGCGGCGTAATCTCTGCCACAAATATAATGCGCACAGCGAGACTAAAAATCATTATTAAAGAGGCAAGAGAATATCAAGCAGCCTTTGACAGGTTTAAAGATAAATTCAAATATTATCCAGGAGACTTTCCAAGTGGAGGCAGCTTCTGGGGCAAAGATTGTAACGATACACCAACAGGAACTGATTTATGCAGCGGGGATGGCAATTTCAAAATACGCGATGGCGCAAATGATGCCCTAACCGGCACCAGTGAAACATTTGTTGCATGGCGTCACTTACAAAGATCAAGCGTCCTACCTGGCAGTCTTTCAGGCCTGAAGGGTACTGGCAACAACTGTCCAGGTAACGGGGATACATGCGCCGTTGTAGGGATGAATGTACCTAAATCATCATGGGATAACGCTACCGGATATTATATTCTATCCGGCACAAGTGAAATTGGATTGTTTTTAGGCGGACAGGTTGCAGATAGCTGGAATAACAAGGGAGTACTAAAACCAGAAGATTCTCAAAATATTGATTTGAAAATCGACGATGGCGACCCTATCAACGGCTACTTCCGTGCCAGTTTCATTGCTGGTGCAACATTATTAACCAGCGCAACATGTCTCGATACCGCAACAACCTATAATCTGGATAATAATACAACTGACTGCGGCGCCATATTTATACTCGACGGACAAAAATAAAAATCCGCTAACTTTCTGTAAAGTTTATCATTTTTTACTAGCATTTTATCGAAAAATGTTATAAATATGCTTTTTGCAAGGGTTTTATATTATTTCATTTTTCAAAATTACACAGCCGATGTATTAGCATCTAAGGTTTTGTGTTCTCTAAAAGTAAATAAAATAAGACGTTTTTTAATTAATTAAGGAATATCGAAGGTATCGTTATGCTATACTTAATGAGAAAACAAGATGAATCAATCATCATAAATAATGACATAGAACTTAAAGTCATTGAAATAAAAGGCAAATCCGTAAAATTAGGTTTTGATTTCCCAAAAGGTTCTTCAGTGTTGCGTAAAGAACTTTACGACAAAATTATGGCTGAAAACAAGGCCGCGTCTGAAGCTGGTGTACCAGTGAATACTGATTTGTTAGCTAACCTACCTAAGTTATCCTTAGGCGGCACTCCTGAAAAAGAAGATAAGTAGTCACACTTTCGCTACCCCCTTATTAACATACACATCAAATCTGTTAGCCTTTCCTTCTAACTGGAACAAAGGTTCTCTTTCAGTTATAGTAGGCGCATTCTTTGGCCGCTTTACTACCACGCGATATTTAGCTTTAGCCAAAGCCGGCTCTAACAACTTACATGAATCCTCATCCGTACCCAGAATTTTATTGAATACCCTCATTTCCTTCTTCACTAATGCTGAACTTTCCCTGTGCGGGAACATCGGATCAAGATAAATTACATCAAATAAATCACGATCTTTAGATAAGAAATCTACTGAATTTGCATTCAGTATTGCTATTCTTGCCATTATTTCAGCTATTTCCTTGCTCTGTGTAGCTCTTCTAACCCCATCTTCTAACAACGCAAAAACTACTGGGTTTCGTTCAACCATAGTTACATTACAACCAAGAGAGGCCAGCACAAAACCATCCTTCCCAAGCCCTGCAGTTGCATCTAGTACGGAAGGATTCTTTAAGGACGGCAAGCCAACAGCCTTAGCAATCATCTGGCCCTTGCCCCCTCCGAACTTCCTCCTATGCTCTACTGCACCATCAGTAAAACTAACTTTTATACCGCCAGCTGCATCTTTACCGCATTCATATAGCACTAGCCCGGCTTCCCCTATTACTAAAACAGAAGAAAAATCAGTAATAAATTTATGGCTAATAGGTTCTGAAAGTGGCAGGTTTAAGCTTGCAGAAAGAATTTTAGCCTTCTCATAAAACAATTCACTTTCAGGCAAAACTGCAATTGCTGGGATTTTATTCATGACCGGAGTATATTGCAGTAGTATGTCTTTTGTCCAAACTAATAAATCTAAGCTTACTATTTAATTCTATCAGACTGTTTAATTCTATCAGATTTTTCTTCTGCTATTTTTGATGACCATACAAGTGGCTGTGCTTTTTCTTCTGCTATATCAGCTTGATACATAACAGGAGCCCTTAAATTTTGTAGAGCATCTTTGACTTGATCTTCCAGGGTTTTGTACGGAACTTTTTCAAGCTGCAAACCCTTTTGCTTCGAGACTTCACCATTTTCGATCAAAGCAAATGAAGCATTAGCCTTATCACTTGGTTTTATAATTACCAATGCCTGCGCTTCAGCACCATATTTTACCGATTCCAGTTTACCGGTAGATTTATCAACCACATATACTACCTGGCTGTTTTCATCACCTTTTTCATATCTTGGATCATCCCAAACTATATATTTTTTGCCATCCTGCTCATATTTTTTGTTCAGGGTAAATTTTTTGGCATCCTTCTCCACCTTTATGTCGCTAATAATTTGCGATTGTTCAGTCTGATCCCCTTGTTCTATCGCAGTTTCAAGCTTCTTAAGCTTAGTTGATAACTCCCTAGTAACAGTTAATGGAGACGTTTTTTCAATATTTTTGGCATTTTCCAAATCATCCAACAATATAGATTTTTGCATATCTACTATTATAGGAGAATTGTTTATCGTAACTGATTTACCATCTGTACTTGGCATCAAAACAGATTGATTAAAACGCATAATCCCAATAGGGTTATTGGCATCTACTGGTATTCTTGCATGCTCTTCCGTGATTCCTATTTGCCTGGTGAACCAGTTGCGCATTGCATCATTGCCAAAATCTATTGCAAACTCACCTTTCCGTGACCTATATACCCCTAAGTTATTACTATCTGGCCTTGCAGGTGAAATATATATGTCCTTTGCGCCAAGCCTTGAGTGGATTAAAATTTCTGGGTTAGCAATACCGCTATCCTTTGCATTTGCTAAAAAATCTTCCTTAAATTTATCGCGAGTTGTCGCATCAGGAAATTGTACTTTAAGGTACAAATCTGAAAGTATTTGCCTATCACCTTCTGTATAATGAAACTTATGGGCAGAAAGTGTTATATTTTGAATTTTTGAATCATTGTTCTGTATCACAACTCATATCCTCCAGCATAATTATGCTTTCGTGATAATTATTATTATACGCCCTGAAGATTAACGATTTATTACAAAACGACCATCACTACAAAAATAAAAATTATTTATATTTATCAATAGCTTAAATTACATCAGACCTAGTTCAAGGTTCTCCAATCCACGCAATTCATCGCGCATTTCCGCTGCTTTTTCAAATTCCAGGTTAGATGCCGCCAGCAGCATTTCCTTGCGTAAGAACTCGATTCTATTTTGTAATTGCTTTTGGGTTAATTTTTCTGCTTTAGATGATTTTCCGCTTGTTTCTGCTGACATTGCCTTTGCAATGGCTTTTTTCACACTCATAGGTGTAATTCCATGCTTTTCATTATAAGCCTTTTGTATTTCACGGCGGCGGGTGGTTTCATTTAAGGCCCGCTCCATCGAACCGGTGATCTTATCCGCATATAAAATTACCCTACCATCAACATTACGCGCTGCACGGCCAATAGTCTGTATAAGCGATGTTTCTGAGCGAAGGAACCCTTCCTTATCGGCATCCATAATAGCCACAAGCCCACATTCTGGGATATCGAGTCCTTCACGCAGTAAATTAACTCCCACCAGCACGTCATGCACGCCTTTTCGGAGATCCTGGAGTATCTCAATACGCTCCAAGGTTTGTATATCTGAGTGCATGTAAGTCACTTTTAGCCCGGCTTCTTGCAGATATTCAGATAAATCCTCCGCCATACGCTTGGTAAGCGCAGTAACCAGCGTACGATAGCCCTGTTTAGCAACCGCTTTACACTCCTTGATAAGGTCATCCACTTGCGTTTCCACCGGGCGGATAATGCACGGAGGGTCTATAAGGCCAGTCGGTCGGATTAACTGCTCGACAAATGCGCCTTGCGTGCGCCCCAACTCAAATTTGCCCGGTGTTGCCGATACAAATATGGTATTTGGACGAAGTGCATCCCACTCTTCAAACTTTAGCGGACGGTTATCCCGTGCAGACGGCAAGCGGAAACCATGCTCCACCAGATTCATTTTACGTGACTGGTCGCCAAGATACATTGCTCCCACCTGCGGAGTAGTCACGTGGCTTTCATCGATAAAAAGCAGTGCATTTTTTGGCAGATATTCAAACAATGTCGGCGGCGGCTGCCCCGCTCCTCGTCCGGATAAGTATCGCGAGTAATTTTCTATTCCCTTACATGCTCCAGTTTCATGGATCATCTCCATATCAAACGTAGTGCGCTGTTCAAGCCGTTGCGCCTCTACCAGCTTCTTATTGCTTTCTAAAAACTCCAACCGCTCTTTTAATTCTTCTTTGATACTTTTTACTGCCTGCAGAAGTGTTGGGCGCGGCGTCACATAGTGGCTATTTGCGTAAATAGTCACTTCATCAAGCTTGGCGATAGTTTCACCAGTCAGTGGATCAAACTCACTGATTTCCTCTAATTCATTGCCAAAGAATGACAGCCGCCATGCCCGGTTTTCATAATGCGAAGGGAATATATCAACCCTATCGCCCCGCACACGGAATGTTCCACGCACAAAGTTAATGTCGTTACGTTCATACGCCAGTTCAACAAATTTCTTAGTCAGCTCCATTTGGTTAACATCAGTGCCACTTTTAAGCGGTATAATCATCTGGTAATAAAGCTCAGGCGAACCGATACCATAAATACATGAAACCGAAGCCACCACAATTACGTCAGGCCGCTCAAGCATGGCGCGGGTAGCCGAGTGGCGCATCAGGTCAATCTGTTCATTAATTGAAGAATCCTTCTCAATATAGGTATCTGTTTTGGCGATATATGCCTCAGGCTGATAATAATCATAATAGGAAACAAAATATTCCACCGCATTATCAGGAAAAAATTCCTTCATTTCAGAATACAATTGCGCCGCCAAAGTCTTATTATGAGCCATTATAAGCGCCGGCCGCTGCGTCCGTTCAATAATATTAGCCATGGTAAAAGTCTTGCCCGACCCCGTAACCCCGAGCAATACCTGATCTTTTTCATTCTCACTCAAACCTTTGACCAATTGCTCAATAGCATTGGGCTGATCACCAGCTGGTTTGAATTGTGACTTAATTTTAAACGGCTTGCTCATTTTAATGATTTTATCTAATATATTGTAAACAATCGGACTGTTTATTATATGTTAGTTATAATATTTATCCAATAGAGGAATCATGCCAGATATCACTATTTACACTACGACTATTTGCCCATACTGCGTACGCGCTAAATCCTTGTTGCAAAAAAAAGGAGCAAAATACACAGAAATTGACGCCACTGACCCTGATGTTCGCACTAATATGGTAGAAAAAGCGGGCGGCAAACGTACAGTTCCTCAGATTTTTATTGGCGAAAAGCATATCGGTGGCTGCGATGATCTTTATGCGCTGGATGCAAAAGGCGAACTGGATGCACTGCTCAAATAAAAAACACCCAATAACTAAATATTGGGCGTTTCTACTAATAAATTCTTCGGATTATTAACCCTGACGTTGCTTGTGACGTGGGTTTTTCTCGCAAATAACGCGTACTACGCCTTTGCGTTTAATTGACTTGCAATCTTTACAGATTTTCTTAACTGATGCTCTAACTCTCATTTTATCACCCTTTTTATTCTTAAAGCGAGGAAGCTAAATACCTGTTATTTAACCACCTGTCAACAGAAAAAATTGTACATAATGGCATAGTCACTCTTGTAACAAATTTGAGGCAAGGCTTATAAAGCTAGAATTACTTCTCAGTCTTTTCACAAATATAAGGTTTGCCTTTCAAACGATCACAATTTAGTCCACACTCATAATCAGCGTTTTGATTATTTGTAGAATTTATTATTGCATGAATCGCTTGTCTACAATCTTCTAATGTGGAGAAATCTCCTACAAATTCATCAACAGTTAAATCATTTTTATTTGGGTAATAAAAACCTGACCATGTATTTTTGAAACAGCTTATTACGCTTAACAATGGAAGTATTATACATATTATTATTTTATATTTTTTCATCAACTTCTTCAATTTTATTTAAGCCGCCAAAGCCCGCTTTATCTGGCTAATCGCCTCATCCACTCTATCACCATTAGTGCCGCCAGTCTGGGCGAAATTCGGCTTGCCACCGCCACCCTTAGCGCCTAAGGTTTCAGCCACTGCCTGCACCAGATTCACTGCATTTACTTTAGCTGTCAAATCATCCGAAACGGCAACGATAATCGACCCTTTTCCTTCAAAACTGGAAGTCGC
>JAJONM010000053.1 GCA_021323415.1 Rickettsiaceae bacterium | reverse complement strand
CAAAATGCTATGTTGGTTGGGGAGGCGCTTATTATTCCTGATCCATCGCCTGGAACTGTGTTATCTGGTACGCAAGTTGCCTCGGTAAGGGGAATGGTAGATAGCGCAGCACTCCAAATGCGTTACCACGATAAAAGAATCCATAAGAGCTATATGCCAACAGATACCAAAACATCACATTTGATTTTTGATGCGGCCGAACGTGCGCGAGTGGAGTCAATCGGTTCATTACAGATGTCTGGTATTGCTAAAAATATTGAGAATAAAATTATCCATGATTTTTTAACTAATGATTATGAAACTTTGCGAGAGGGTGAGCCTCCGCCAGTAAACCAGGCGGTATACTTACTAGTGCGTGAAGTACTAACTGGCCAAAAACCACCGCTTATCGCGAAGAATCTGATGGAGAAGTACGGTAATCTAATCAAAATGAAAGTTGGTAACCAGCTAAAGCAACTTGCGCAAAATATAGATAATCAGGAAGCTTTTGCCAAAGTTTGTTTAGATATGATAAAGCGGTTAAAGTTCTCAGAAACTGGCGAGATGAAAGAACAGGAAGAGGATTCTGAGTTAGAAGAGAAAGAATCACGCAACGAATCTCCGGAAGATAATAATGATGAAAATCAGGAAAATGAGAAAGCGCCCGCGCCAACTGCTGCCCCTGAAGAAAGCTTCAGTGCAACACCCAAAAAACCTGGCAAAGTTGTTATAGATGAGAGAGATTCAGCAACAAGCGGGGCTGAAATAAAATACCGGCCAAATATAGATGATTACGCGGTAGATGAGCCCCGGCCGTATAAAATATACACCAAGGAATTTGACCAGATTGTGGCGGCTGAGGATTTATATGACAATGAAGAACTGATAAGTTTACGCAACCAGCTGGACAGAAAATTAGAGCAGCTTAAAAATATCAATCGAAAAGCTGCTAATCAGTTCTTACGGAAGTTACTATCAGAGCAGAGCAAATCGTGGAACTTCAATTTGGAGGATGGCATATTAGATGGTCGGAAATTGCCAACATTAATTGCTGATCCTAATTACCTTGAATATTGCAAAACTGAGAAAGAATCAGAAAATAGTAATACAATAGTCAGCTTACTGCTTGATAATTCTGGCTCTATGCGTGGTAGGCCAATTACAGTCGCGGCTATGAGCGCAGAAATCCTAGCTAAAACTCTTGAAGCCTGTGGACTGAAAGTTGAGATATTAGGTTTTACTACTGTTGAATGGAAAGGTGGAAATTCGCGCAAGAAATGGCAAGAGGCAGGTGGTGTTAATAACCCGGGACGACTAAATGATTTGCGCCATATTATTTATAAATCAGCCGATACGCCTTGGCGTAAAGCACGTAAGAATCTTGGCGTAATGCTAAAAGAAGGAATCCTAAAGGAAAACATTGATGGGGAGGCTATAATCTGGGCTTGCCGCAGGTTATCTGTTCGCCCTGAAAAGCGCCGTATCCTTATGGTTATTTCAGATGGCGCCCCTGTTGATGATAGCACAATTTCCTCTAATTCTGTTTCCTACCTGGATAGCCATTTGCGCCAGGTAATAAAATCAATTGAAAAGAAATCTGATATTGAACTGGTGGCAATAGGAATTGGTCATGATGTAAACCGTTACTACACTCATGCGGTTACCATAAAAGAGGTGGATGAGCTGGAAGGTGCAATATTCCAGCAGCTTACTGAGGTTTTCCAGAATAAGAAGGCGGCTTAGAGTACTTAAGCACAGACCTATCGCTGGACGGAGTATCCTACCCCGTCCATAAGTTCATTTCTAATTCTAGAAAGGGACATGAATGTAAGGAAGGGGGGACAAACCCCTTCCGGCAATAAGTCTGAACTATTTCAACTAAGCACCCTCAGAAGCAGGTTTACCATCAGTCGCAGGTTTTCCTGTTTTCTTTGGTTTTGGAGCCGCTGGCTTCTTAAGCTTTTTCTCTGCGGATGTTTCCTGGCTTTCCGTTACCACTTCTTCAGCCTCGGCTTCAGGAGTTGCAACCACACCCATTGGTACAGAGGATTTCTTGATAGTTCCCTTGGGTTTTATATCAAGGCGTTTTAGCTTTTTATCTGATAAAATATCAGTTATATCATCACCTGTCAGGGTTTCGTATTCAAGCAAGGCTTTAGCTAATGCTTCAAGATCCTTCATGTGTTTTTTAAGGATATCTTCAGCTCTCTTGTAGCCTTCTTGTACTAATCCTTTAACTTCCTGGTCAATCAAATTGGCAGTTTCTTCAGAAAGGTTTTTCTGCTGAGAAACAGAGTGGCCAAGGAATACTTCTTCCTGGTTAGCGGAATGGAATATCGGGCCGACTTTGTCACTCATACCCCATTCAGTTACCATACTGCGCGCCATGCTAGTGGCCATCTTTATATCGGATGATGCGCCGGAAGTTACTTTCTCATAACCAAATATTATCTCTTCAGCTACACGGCCACCCATTGCAACGGCCATATCAGCTTTTGCTTTTTCACGGGTAAGGGATAGCCTGTCTTTTTCTGGTAAGCGCATTACCATACCAAGCGCACGTCCGCGTGGAATGATAGTTGCTTTGTGGATTGGGTCAGATGCAGGGCAGTGGAGTGACACAATGGCATGACCGGCTTCGTGATAAGCGGTAAGTTTGCGTTCCTCTTCACCAACAACCATGCTTTTACGCTCGGCACCCATCATTACCTTATCTTTTGCTTCTTCCAACTCATGCATGGTAACAACTTTGCGGTTCTTACGGGCAGCAAGTAGTGCTGCTTCATTTACCAGATTAGCAAGGTCGGCTCCGGTAAAGCCAGGTGTACCACGTGCAATAACTATAGCTTCAACATCTGGTCCCATAGGTACTTTTTGCAGGTGAACATTTAATATTTTTTCACGACCCAGAATATCAGGCAGCGGCACTACAATCTGGCGATCGAAGCGGCCAGGACGGAGTAGGGCAGGGTCCAGAACATCCGGCCTGTTGGTTGCAGCAAGGATGATAACGCCTTCATTTTCTTCAAAACCATCCATTTCCACCAGTAGCTGGTTTAATGTTTGCTCGCGTTCATCATTGCCACCGCCAAGGCCTGCGCCACGGTGACGTCCTACAGCGTCGATCTCATCTATGAATATTAGGCATGGCGCGCTTTTCTTACCCTGTTCGAATAAGTCACGCACGCGGCTGGCACCAACACCTACAAACATTTCTACGAAGTCAGAACCAGATATAGAAAAAAATGGAACACCTGCTTCGCCTGCAATAGCTTTAGCAAGTAAGGTTTTGCCAGTACCAGGGGAACCGATTAGTAAGCATCCTTTTGGTATTTTACCACCGAGTGTACTAAATTTTTCTGGCGCCTGAAGGAAGTCTACGATTTCTTGCAAATCTTCTTTAGCTTCCTCGATGCCGGCTACATCAGCAAAGGTAATTTTTTTGCCTTTATCACTCATAAGCTTTGCCCGTGAACGGCCAAAGCCCATAGCTCCACCGCCTTTTCCGCCGCCTTGCATTTGGCGCATGAAGAATATCCATACACCGACTAACAATAATATTGGGAACCATGAAACCAGTATGCTAAACAACGAGCTCATAGTTGTGTCTAGTGGTGCTGCTTCAATTTTTACATTGGCAGCTTTTAAGTTATCAACCATGCCCGGATAGTTTGGACTGTAGGTAGAAAACGCTGCGCCATCTTCATAGCGGCCTTCGATATAAGAACCACGGATACTGACCTGCTTTACACGCCCTGCATCCACGTCATGGAGAAAATCAGAAAATGCGATAGTTTCCGCTTTGCCAATACCGCTACTTCCTTGAAGTATGTCATATGACATAACTAACAATACAAGCACTACTATCCAAACAAAAAAATTCTTCCCTGTATTCATGAGTGTACCCCGCACAAATTCTAAGTAAACTATAGCATCTTATTGCATTTAGTATAGGAAAATAAATGCTATAGTATTACCAATTTATTTCCGTACGTTGTCAGTCATCGGCTCATGTCACTATAAATTTGCTTTAAAGCTAGCTACAAATTCGCCATTAAATTCATTATCCAAACAGTACCCTATATGGGGAGCCGCAACGATAATTTCAAGGTTTTTCAGGGCTGGAAGGCTAAATATAACTCTTTTTGGTAAATTAGTTGTAACTTTATCTGCAATTTGTTGCCACCCACTTTCGCCAATTGCGCCAACTTGTGAGTTATTTGTTGTGCTGCTTAAGTTGCAAATAAAACGATTGTCCCATATTAATTCAGTATTAGGATGTATTGTAATATCATTTTGTACTGCCGATTGCTCACGTATAACAAAAATCTTTTTAATCTCATTCTGCTTTTTAGATTGATAGATGTTACACCCACCTAAAGTGCAATCTGTGAATTTGTTACTCACTAAATTTTCATACAGGTTTTGTAATTTTTCAAAGCGAGGTTTGTAATATTCGCCACCGATTTGTTTTATAGTTTTTGCTAAAATCCTATATGCGGATTCTTCGTGTAATTTACGAAATGTATCAATATCGATTATGCAATATCCTTCAGGCTGAAAACTAGCCACATTAGCCATATCCTGAATTATCATGTGTTCAATATAATTGCGGCTGCGCTGCATATTAGTTGTAGTTTCTACCAGGCGGTTAACCAGCAATTCTGGCTCTCCACTAGTTTCGATAAATTTTCGTACATTAACACGTGCGTATTTAGTATTTTGGTTAGAAGGGTCTTCCACCCATTCCTGATTTTGCTCTTTTAGAAATTGCCGTAACTGATTTTTCTCTATGGTAAGTAATGGGCGAAGTAATCTTATGCCGTTATGTATTATTTCATCTTCCATGCCGCATAGCCCATCCACACCGCTACCACGCATTAAACGCAGCAGGACTGTTTCTGCCTGGTCTTCCTTATTGTGGGCGATGAGTAATGTAGGTATGGAATTTTGATGGCAAAATTCAGTCATAAGGCGGTAGCGTGCATCACGGGCTTCGGACTGGATATTAGATGATTTTTTATCACCTTCCCATTTTAAGGTATGGTGCGGGATGTTATAACAAGAAAACCACTTTTTTACTTGCGCGGCTTCATCGGCGGATTCAGGGCGTAAGTCATGGTCCACTGTGAGCGCTATTACTTTGCATGAATTCTTTTCAGCCCATTTAGCAGATAATAGCGCCATTGCCATGCTATCTGCGCCGCCCGAGACTGCAATTGCTATATTGCCGGAAATGCTAAACTTCTCTAAAGTATCAGAAAATGCCTGGTGTAAGTTCAGACTTGCATTGACCTGAGAGTTCATTGAATATTACCTGATCTTGCAGTTATCGTCATTACGAGGAGAGGCAGCGAGACATGAAGCGATAGCGTAATGTAGAGCGGAACGACATGGCAATCCAGGATTTTCGCAAAATTTGCTGGATTGCTTCGTCGTTCGAGTCGCTTCACTCCCACTCACTTCTCGCAATGACGGAGTTCGTTGTATCTGTATCAGCAAATCGAGACTATTACATTTAAGCTGCCTGTTATTAGCTGCACTTAGCAGAAGTCCTTTCTTTCTTAACCTTTTCTTTGGTTGTGGCATCAACTTTAGGGAATTCTTTTGTTAGTTTATCCAAAGTTGTGCAGGCTTCTTTCTGCTTTTTAAGTTTGTTAAGCGACATTGCCAGCTTTAAAAGGTTGTCAGCAGCTTTATTGCCTTTAGGGTTATCCTGGTAACCTTTTAAGAATTGTACTGCTGATTGGTTATAATTTTCCCTTACGTAATAAGTTTCTCCTAACCAATAGTAGGCATTGCTTAAAAGTTCGTTACCTTTATTGCCTGCGATGAAGTCTTTAAAGCTTCTTTCTGCTTTATCGTATTCTGTTTTACGCATAGCTTCTAAGGCTTTGTCATATTGTCCTTTGGCATCAGACAACTCTTTTGTTTCTTTCTTAGCTTCTTCCTTATTTGGTTCTTCTTTTTTAGCTGTCTCTTTTTTTGCTGGTGCTAGAGGAGTTTCTGCTGCTCCTGGTTTTTCTTCAGGAGTTTCAGTAGAAGCTGGTTCTTCAGCTTTTGTTTCTTCGGCTTTAGCTTCCTCTATTGCCTCTGGTTTTTCAGCTTTTTCTGTTTTTGCTTCTTGTAGTTCCTTTATAGACTTTTCCATTGCTGTTAAGCGGAAGTCTATATCAGCAAGGGCTTTCTCAAGTTTTGCTGCTATCTTATTGCTGCTGTTCTCGCTCTCTTCGATTTTACCATTTAAGCGGCGCATATCTTCTTCAAAGGCTACCGATTGTGCTTCAAGATTGGCAGCATTTCCAGAAGTTTTCCCGTATGATTTGTTGCCACGGTAAACCTGCTGCTGCATTGTATTTAAATCTTTTTCTAACGAATCGATTTTGTCCTGTAATTTGGATATGTCATCGGCACTGGCAGTAGTAACCTGGAGTGCAATTAATAATGATGAGAGAATTAATAAGTAGCGCATAATTAACCTGTTTAATGGTTTCATATATATCTTATAAAAAAAATGCCTGGGATACAATAAGCATCCCAGGCATTAACTATCTTTTTAGCAGACTATTTTAAAACAGTCACGCCACGACGGTTCTCAGCCCATTCAGAGTCGCTTGAACCTACAACTGCTGGACGCTCTTTACCGTAGCTGATAGTGCTGATTCTGTTAGCAGCAATACCAGATTTAACCAGGTAAGATTTTACAGCGCTAGCGCGTCTTTCACCTAAAGCTAAGTTGTACTCACGAGTGCCACGCTCATCGCAGTGACCTTCAACTGATACATTAGCTTTAGAGTTTTTCTTTAAGTATGCAGATTGTTTATCTAAAGTTGCCTGACCGTTAGCGCTCAACGCTGAACTGTCATACTCGAAGAACACACGGTCATTAGCACGTGCACCAACTTTGCTGCCACTTATAGGGCTGAAAGTCTCTAAATTGCCACTTTCAATCCTGTATCTATCTTCAACACTAGAAGTGCCGCCGTTAACACCAGTAGATTTAGATCCACTCATGCTGCTACAACCAGTTATTACTAGTACCAAAGACATTATTGCCAAACGTTTAGAAAACATCACCCCAGCCTCTTATTAAAAATTACGTTACTCGCACTGTAACCCTCTTGGTTATAGCACGAAATCATCCATCTAATACACTATACGATTTTTCAGGTCAAACAAATATTTCAGTTTTTTTAAATTTTTTAAACGGAAATATTTCGTTAATTAATTAATACAATTAACTAATCCCCATTGCCTGATATTAGTGGTGACCATGAAGGGTCGGAACCCTCCATCGGTGTGGATATAAATTTCTCATTATAGCCAGTTAAATCAACTGAGAAAATTTTCCACTTACCAGGACGCGCTGGGCTAGAACGTTCTTGTCTTGCAAACATAATTACCCTTCCGTTTGGCGACCATGTTGGGCCTTCATCCATAAAGCTTTGTGTCAATAATCTTTCACCAGTACCATCAGTGCGCATTACACCGATATAGAATTGTCCGCCACTCATTTTAGTAAAGGCAATTAAATCGCCACGTGGTGACCAAACTGGCGTACCGTAACGACCGTTACCAAAACTGATACGTTTTACATTTTCACCATTGGCGTCCATTACATATAACTGCTGTGAACCGCCGCGGTCAGAGTTAAATACTATATGGCTGCCATCAGGAGAAAAAGATGGAGATGTATCAATTGCTTTATCGTTAGTTAAACGTTTTTTCTGTTTCGTTTTAATATTCATTGAATATATCTCGCTATTGCCATCAATTGCTGCTGACATAATAACGGAGTCGCCACTATTAGAAAAACGTGGAGCGAAAGACATTCCAGGGAAGTCGCCTACCAATTCCTGCGCGCGTGTGTCAACATCAAGCGCGTATACCTTTGGACTGTCACCTCGGTATGACATGTAAATTACTTTTTGCGCTGTAGGTGAAAAACGTGGTGTTAAAACCAGGCTTGAGCCATCAGTTAAATATCTATGGTTTTCACCATCCTGGTCCATAATAGCAAGTTTCTTTATACGTTTAGTAGCAGGACCGCTTTCAGAAACATAAACGATACGTGTATCGAAATAACCGTCTTCGCCAGTTAAGCGTTTATAAATTTCGTCAGAAATAAGGTGGGCAATCCTGCGCCAGTTTTTCTTATTAGTATTATATGATTTACCTGCGATTTGCTGTTCAGCAAACACATCCCATAATCTGAATTCAGCACCGAAGCTTCCTTCACCAGTTATTTTTATACCGCCAGTGATAAGTGCAGAGGCATTAATCTGCCGCCAGGTAGGAAAGGTTGGCATAGTTTGGCTGTTTTGTATCTCTTGCAAGAAAGACGTGCGGTTAATTGAGCGAAACAAGCCTGAACCTTCTAAGTCTTTCTGTACGACTTCCATTATTTGCTGGCCAATCTGGTTGGCTTCATCGCTATCGCCTGCAAGATACGGAAGAGCGATAGGCATCGGGTCGGCATTACCGCGCGTAATATCGACACTTATTAATGCATTTGCTGAACTTGCAGCAAAGGTTAGAGCGCATAATAATAAAAGCGAACTTAGTTTTTTCATGATTTCCCTTTTGTCTTTTATATTTACCTGGCAAGGTACATTAGTTGGCGCAAAAGCGCAAGAGCGCAAAGGTATTTTCTATCACAAGACGAGGTTTGTAACCCCGTCTTAATATTCATGTTTTTAATTTTAAAGGACATGAACATGAGGAATGGGTTACAAACCCATTCCTGCAAGGTAACACTATTGCGCCTTTGCACTCTTGCGCTATTAATACAACATTTCACTCGGGTCGAAATTTAACTCTATCTCATCCCATCCACCCTGATATTTTTCTACAGGTAAACCTTTTAGTGGGCTTGCTTTGTAAGCGGCCCTGACTGCGCTATCAGCCATAGCTTTATATGCCATGTCTGTATTATAGCGCATCTGGTTTTCAATTTTTACATCTTTAACCGTACCATCTTGTGCAAGGCTTAGTTTCAAAGTAACTATCATTCCTTTTGCGTCTTTTGCGCCTGCAAGGACCGTCCAGTTATCTGCTACCTGTTTTTTGATGGCATCTTTTTCACTTATGCTCATAGGTATTGAAGGTTTATATTCCTGCTGCACTTCGTTTTTCGATATTGCATTGGCAATGTCATCAAAGTTCGGTTCATCTTTCTTTTCAGCCGGTTTTTCTTCCGGGGCTGATTTTTCTAGATTCTTAACTAACGCATCAAATGGATCTTCTTCCTTCTTTTTCTCAGGCTTTTTTTCTTCTTTCTTTGGTTCTTCTTTTTTTACTTCTTTTGGTTTCTCAAGTGGCTTTACCACAGATTCTTTTATCTCAGGCTTTTTTTCTTCCTTAGGTTCAGGTGGTTTTGGTGTTTCAACCGGTTTTGGTTTTTCAGGTTCCGGCTTGGATGGCTTAGGCGGAGTCGGATCAGGTTTTACTTCCTGTTTTGGTTCTGGTTTCGGTTTGGATTTTGCGGCTTTAACATTAGTTATTTCGGAAATAGGCAATATCTCCACCACAACTACTTCGTCCTCTATCACTTTATCTTTCATTAGTGATGGCAGGCCAAAGCAGATAAGTAGAAGTAAAATAACATGCAGGATAATTGAGTATCCCAGCCCTTTACTCATGTATTATCTCCCCGAAACTTCAGTGAGCAGTGCAACTTTGTTGAATCCGGCAGCATTGATTAAACCTACTACTTCCATAACTTTGCCGTAGTCTATGGTTTTATCGCCGCGTACAAAAATCCTGGAGTCTTTCTTCTCGCCAACGATTGCTTGCAGCTTAGTTGTCAGTTCAGTTTTTTTAATTTTGGTTTCCTGGATATATACATCACCACTGGCATCAACTGTAACCGATATCGGTTCATCCTGACCGGTCATGGGAGCGGCGGTAGTTTCAGGCAAGTCGACTGTTACTCCCGCGACCATTAATGGCGATGTCACCATAAATATAATAAGTAGTACCAATATAACGTCCACCATAGGTGTAACGTTAATTTCGGCCATCGGTTGATGGGAGTTTCTGCCACTACTGCGATTTGTCATCATACCCATAGTACACTTACTCCTATTCTGCCTGGTGAGCTAGTGTTGTGACCAGTTCATTAGTGAAGTCATCAAGCCTGCCGGCAGATTGCCTTATTTCATTACTGAATAAGTTGTAGAATATTACTGCAGGAATAGCTGCAAAAAGCCCGATGGCAGTAGCAAGTAACGCTTCGGCAATACCGGGGGCAACAACAGCAAGTGTAGTATTTTTAGTAGCTGCAATTGCCTGGAAGCTATTTACAATACCCCATACAGTACCAAATAATCCGATAAATGGAGAAGCAGAACCAACTGTTGCCAAGAATATCAGGTTTTTTTCCATGCGTTCTACAGCTATGTTTTTTACGCGTGAAACTGAATTGAACAGTTTTTCCTTAAACACATTTATGTCTTCCGGAGTGATTTTCTTTCCGGTGTTTGGGTAAGAATTTTTGGCCTCTACAACTCCGGCTATAAACATTGCTGCCATAGGGCAGCCCGGGTCTTTTTTATCCATGCGTTCAAATAAAGCTCCTACAGCACGGCTTGAACGATAAGATTTCTCAAATTTTGCAGATCTTTGTTTTACATTCTTAAAATAGTTCCATTTGTCAAAGATAATAGTCCAGCACCAAAGTGACCCGAGCATTAGTAACGCCATAACAAATTTTACTACTATATCTGCCTGACCGATCAGGCCCCATACTGACATATTGGTTGATGCAACACTACCTGCAACCGCTGCAACTTCTACTGCTGTACTAGCTGGCATAAGACCTCCTGATTTTTCGAAAAACGAATGAAATATTCTGTGCATTCTTATAATGCGGGTGTTGGGTATGTGTAAAGGATAAAAGTGTTAAGTGTTGGTGTTAAGTGTTAGTTAGTCAACTTTACTGACACTTAACACTAACACTTAGCACTATTCGTCTTTAACTTTTTCTTCCAGGAAACTTAAGCGGTCTTCAATGCTGGTTATTGAACCTGGGATAACAGCACCATGTGCAACTGCCTCTATTATCTGACGATAGAGCCTGATTGCCTGGCGGTGGTTATTCAAGCGGTCAGAAGTAATAGCAAGGTTATATTTATAAGTTATATTCTCAGGTGATAAAATAACAGCCCTGCGTAAGTAACGTTCAGCTTTTTGCGGGTTATTTAATTTCAGGTAAATCATTGCGATTTGTGCCGGGATAGGGCTAAAGTCGCTATTAATGCGTTCGAGTTTTTGTAGCTCTATTAGTGCGTCATTTGGCGCTTCTTCTGCAACTAATACAAGGAAGTTGTTCAGCACTTCTTTATTATTAGGCTCTTTCTCAAGGATTTTTGTATAAATATTCCTGGCCTGGTCGAATTGTGAGTTTTTATGGTAAGCAGTGCCGAGGCCAAATAAAGCATCTTTATTATTGGGGTCTTTATCTAACACTTCTTTATATATTGCAACGGATGCTGATAATTGTCCTAAAAGTAGTGCCCGGTAGGCTTTTTCTAATTTTTTATTAATAACTCTATCGACTTTTGCCATTTCTTTTGGACGGGCAGACATAGCTGTGTTGCCGCTGCCGGTTATTATGCCATCATCACCTTCTACCGGAGCTGCTGTTTCTTTGCCTCGTTTTATATTTATTTTTTCAGGATCAGAAGCGGCTAAGTTTTTAGTTTTATCAGTAACCAACCCTGGTGTTACTGTTTTTATTGTATCAATTGCATCTTCTGGAAGTTGTTTGTTTTTTGGCAAGTCCTGACGTTTTTTATCCATTGCTTGCATATAAGATAAGTCTTCCTCACTTATTTTATTAGCTGGTGCTGCTGGTTTTTTTTCTGGGTCGGTTGTTGCCGGTGTCTTATTAGTTAATTCAACAGGCTTTATGTCAGGCGTAGCAGTTGGGCTCGCAGGGATTTGCGCAACTGGAGCAGGGATTGGGTCGGTTGCTGCAGGGGCAGGTGGTGGTGACGGCGAGTTTGGCACTGTCGGCGCACTTGCAACCTCTCCTGGTGGCGGTGTTACAGGGGCGACTGGTATTTCAGGTGCAAGTGGTGTAGCAGCTGCAGTATCTGGCGCTGGTATTGGAGGCGCTGTATCAGGTGCAGGTGCGGTTCCTGGAGGTGGTTCTAAATAATTGTCTAAATTTTGGTAGTCTTCATTAGTTATGGTTTTGTAATCACCAACAGAAGATGGTGTTACTTCGGCTTCATTTGCTGCAACCTCAGTCGTTTTCTCGCCTTCTTTTGCTTTTTGTGAAGTCGCAAAGTTATTTAAAAAATTGTACAAATGCTGCTTTAAATTGGTGTAATCGTTTACTTCGGAAGGAGATAGGGCAGGGTCCAGTACTACTTTATCTAATGGTAATGGCGC
>JAJONM010000120.1 GCA_021323415.1 Rickettsiaceae bacterium | reverse complement strand
TATAATGCCGGAAAACTTGATAAAGTTTCTGCGCAGCTCCAGATTGAGCATTTTTGGGCAGGAGCGCTGCGCAAAGCGGTGATTGATGGTGATGTTGAAAATGGATCACTTATGGCGGGACAAAGCGTTGGTATGGTAACAAAAGAACAGCCAGTAAAAGAAATCCTTAATGAGCTCATAGAACAGGCAGAAAATTACCTGAGTGAAAAATAAATCCACTAGTAGTTGACTACAGCAAAGCAAAGCAACTTCAAATTACTGAAATTAATACAATATTAATTTTTAATAATATTTTGTTTAATATTACTTTAACATAATTGTTCTATTATACACTCCTTATTAGTTTAGAATATGGTTTATAACAATTAGGAGCTAGAATATGAGTAGAGATAAAGGAAAAGAAAAAGAAACCATTTCATTACAATCAGCTCCACACTTGCCAACATATACCAAAGAAGACACCGGAAAAGCGGAAGCTCAAATTGTCGATATTTATACTCCGGCATCAAACGAATCAGAATCAAATCGTACCATAAAAAGAAAACCTGCACAGTTAAACCTTATGGGAGATAACCCTGTATTGCCAAGTGTAGCAGAGCTTAATACTACATATACACCATTTATAAATAACGGGGCGCACCGCAGGCAACAATCTTTGCAAAATAAAACTGATGATTCAGTTAGCTCTTATTCTGCTTTAAGCGCACCCCAGCTTAGCCCAGCAAAAAATGGCTATAGTAGACCTAGTACGCCACAACCAGCTAGCACAAAAGCTTCACCAAGAACACAAGATAGCATAGAGAAAGTTTTTAAAAATGCTTGGGCAACAGTCTCATCAGCAGTTATACAAATAGCATCGCCTAGGAATAATACCTCGCCGAAAGGATCACCAAAGATTAGCACAGCTGAGATTCCTGTTATTCCTACTGAAAAGCAGAAGTTAATAAGAAAACCTACAAAATCAAAGCATATGTCCAAATTTATGGACACCCATGGAAGATTTCCGACAGAAGAAGAATTAGCGCAGCAGTATGTTATTGAATTAGCAAAGGCCATACATAATTATCGATTTGCCGTTTCTTATTCTGAACCAGAAAGAACTGCAGAAGAATATATCACGCAGCTTATAGATCTTGGAGCCACCCCTGCCAAAGGTTACGAACATTTCAGCGAATTTAGTTCTAATGCAATAGCACAGCGCGAACAATCTGGGAAAGTTGCCGGACAAACACCTTGCAAGACGCAGATATTATCCTTATCTGTCCTAGACATAAATGACAAAACCAAAAACCTATTAGATGGGTTATCTAATGGTACAGTAAAAAGCTTCAAAGATGCAAGCTTGATTCCAGCAGAAGGAATTATTATGGCATCTTTTATTAATGCTCTTGCTACAGAATCAATTACTTCAAAGAATGCAGATGGTTCTGATAAAAAAGTAACCAGAGGTAATTTTAAAAGTACATTTGCTACGCAATTAGCTAATAAAACAGATAATTTTAAAGACAAAGAAAAAGCCGAAAAACTATATGAAGTAATTAATAAAATAGCTGGTGGATCGCAAGACACACCTAGTGGCATGCTTACCGCTGTTTTATGCACTTGCACACAAGAAAGTCTTGGGGAAGATAGTATACTAAAAACTATTGCTACAAATTACCCAGCATGGAGAACTGCCGGCGAATTTTTTAATAGTATAACTACCCATAATAAACAGGAAGATGGTATAGCACGTTATAAAAGACAGCTTGCAGAAAGGGAGAAAATTAAACAAGAATTCATAAATGAGATTGATTCAAATAATTTCGATATGAATAGTAATGAATTTAAAAATAAAGTCTTAGCCTGGGACAGCAGACTTCTAAATTTATTAGAAGAAGAAATTCTGTCACTGCAGGATACTGAGAAAAACCGCGGAAAAAGTGGATGGAAAATTGCAGGAGCAGTACTGCCAGACGCACTTACACAGGTGCAAAATAAGAAATCAGCTAATCAAGTGTTAATTAATGGAACTACTTCTATTACTGCTTCCAGTTCATCAATACCTGCACCAAAGGAACCTGATAAGCATAAATTGAATAAATTGAGCCTAGCACCTCTTACAGTAAAGGCTGTTAATTTGGATGACTCAATAGATCTTGGTAAAAAACTGCTTAACCTGTTAAGCTTTGGCCAAACAGAAAGAGACAAAAATGGCGATATCTTTACCGGGAAAGAAGCTGATAAAGTAAATAGCGTAAAGAGTATTCTTCAGCAGGCCACAGAATTAATAGAAGCCGGAGCTGATTTATCACTAAAGGATAAGCGTGGACGCACTGCATTACATAAAGCAGCACATCATGGTTATACTCAAATTACTGATCTTTTATTACAATATGGAGCCAATACACAAACAACAGATAAACATAGGCATACGCCACTTGACGATGCTAAAAGAGGAATTTGTTTTGTTGACTCATTAGTTTATGATCTTGATAAGAAGAACTTTAGCACAAGAAAAGAATTAACGCAGAACCATGCAGATCATCAGAAAATTGCTAGAATCATTGAGGACAGGCCTTCTCCCATCAGAAATCTGAAAGCTGATTTTGATAAGGTTGCAGACAACCATCGTCACTCAAGATAGGCTTATGGAGTTACTAATTTAGTAACTCCATGCTCGGTTTTTTCCCAATAATGTGGCTTAGTAATAAGCTGCCATAATGCTTTGAAGCTCGCGACCGAATGCAATACCCAATAAAAAGGAAAGGCAAAAATGTATGGTAACATGCCTTTCCATTTATTTGCTTTTACAGCAGCAAAAGCATAGAAAACCTGCATTGCCATTCCTATAAATAGCAGGTTGTAACTTATACTTAACAATCCATAAAACCAATTCGGCATATCTTGCGGAACTTGCATAACACCAGTTGCAAAAAATCCACATAACAACCACATGACAGGGCTTACTAAAAATATCAAAGCTGGCGCCCCAATAAAAAACTGTACACCAAAAAACCCTACTGCACCGACTTTCTTATATAATTGGAGTGGGTGTCGCATATGGACGAAATAGGTTTGCAGATGTCCCTTTATCCAGCGCGACCTTTGCTTTATCCAGGCCGAGATAGCGATAGGACATTCTTCTAAAGTGGTAGAATCAATTATTGTACTGCGCCAACCTTTTTGTGCAATCCTAACTCCTAAATCAGCGTCTTCAGTTACGTTATATGGATCCCAGGCATATAAAGCGTTTAAAGTCTTTATGTGGAAATGATTACTAGTGCCACCTAGTGGTATTGGAATACCCATTGCCTCTAATCCAAAAAGCAGAAAATCAAATAATGTAGAATATTCTATAGTAAACATACGCGAAAGAAGGTTTTCGTCACGATTAAAATAACTAAGTTTTGCTTGTACACATGCTACAACTTCGGGAGAATTATAAAATGTGTATAAGGCTTTTTTTAGCTGTAAAGGCTCAGGAATATCTTCCGCATCATAA
>JAJONM010000052.1 GCA_021323415.1 Rickettsiaceae bacterium | reverse complement strand
TAGTGCTATTTTAGGAGGCAGGTAGCCCAAACTTATAGCTTTGGGTATATATAGATGAATAAAAAATTAGTATATGCGACATATACTCTGTTTCTTTTTGGTTTAAGTCAGTCAGCTTATGCTAATAATATTACTTATTTATTAGCGGCTAAAGAGACACAATTATTCAAAACTCAGAACCGTATAGCAGATATGGCTGCTAACGTTAATACTACTGCGTTTAAATCCGAAGCTGATATGTATAGTGAACTTCCAAAACGTCTTGCAGATGGCAAAGCACTTTCTTTTTCTAAAATAAGCAATACTACACGCAATATATCACAAGGTGGCGCCACCTCAACAGGAAGACAGCTTGACGTGTTAATCGATGGGCCTGGATATTTCATGGTCGATACACCAAGAGGCGTGCGTTATACGCGTGCGGGTAATTTTAAAATAGGACCAGAAGGAACGCTGATAACAAAAGAAGGTTATCCCGTAGTTGGCCCGGGTGGCGGCCTGGTTGAATTTGTGGTTGAATTTGCCGAGAATGATATAGATGTTACCATACGCGACACCGGCCTTGTAACAGTTGGTGTAGAAGAACGCGGTCAGATTGGTGTGTTTATTTTTGAGAATGAACAGGCAATGGTAAAAGAAGGCGAAGGACTTTATCGCACTGACGAAGTTCCGCTAGTGACAGAAGAATCAAAAATTGTGCAGGGAGCACTGGAAGACTCAAATGTCAATTCAATTACCGTAATGACTGACCTTGTTTCAGTATCACGTAAAATTGAATCAACAAAACAGTTACAGGCGAATTACCACGACTTACAACTAGATATGATACGAAAATTAAGCAAATAATTAAGGAGTAATACTATGCAACAGGCTTTAAATACTTCTGCAACAGGAATGCAAGCAGCTACTACAAATATAGATGTAATAGCACATAACCTTGCCAACCAAAACACTACTGGATACAAGCGCAAACGCGCAGAATTCCAGGATTTGCTTTATTTGCAAAGACAACATGTTGGAACACAAACCTCAGACACTGGAACAATAAAACCAACAGGTGTACAAATAGGTCTTGGTGTATCTACTTCTGCTGTTTACAGCATTTCCGAACAAGGGCCATTAGAGCAAACCAATAATACTTTTGATGTTGCAGTAAATGGCAAGGGTTTGTTTAAGATTATATTACCAGATGGAACAGAAGCCTACTCAAGGTCAGGTTCTTTCCAGGTTAATGCAAATGGTGAAATTGTAACATCTGAAGGTTACACTGTATCACCTGGTATAACAATACCAGATAATGCAACCGATGTTACAATAAATGCATATGGTGAGGTAATCGCAACAATAGCTGGTCAGGTTGACCCTTCAGTTGTTGGGCAGTTTGATCTGGTACGTTTCATTAACGAAGCTGGCCTGGAAGGAAAAGGTGGTAATTTATTAGTTGAAACCAGTGCCTCTGGCTCCCCTACTGATGGTTTGGCAGGGCAAGAAGGATTCGGTACAATGTCGCAAGGATGGCTGGAAGCTTCCAATGTAAGCGCTGTAACTGAGCTTACTACTATGATCAAAGCACAACGTGCATTTGAAATGAATATCAAAGTTATGGAAGCCGCTAGCGATGCTATGAAAAATCTTAATCAGTCAGCTTAAAATAGTATGAAAATTAAAAAGTTTTTTGCAGTTTTAGTATATTTTGTATTGGCATCGGCAAGTTATGCCGACACAGTTTCGTTTACTACTGAGCCTTCTGTATTTGATAATTTAAGTGTTATAAGTACAGAAAAAATAAGTGACTTGATAAGCCAGTCGTTGCTTGAGAAAACTGAGGCCTACAAAATAGAAGTAACGATAAGAAACCCTGCAGATGGCATAAAGTTAAAATCTAAACACGATGCGTTTGACACAGAAATTGTTAAAGCTGATTTTAATAAAAATAGCCGCCGGTTTAAATACACTTTAAGCTTTTCTGCAGATGGCTATAGCGAACAAATTGACATCGATGGCAGCTATCTGGAAATTGTGAAAGTACCAGTTGCCAAAACAAAGCTTGACTCAAAATCTATAATTGTCTCAGATAATTTTGAATATGCCGAGAAGCCAAAATCCAGGGTCCAGCAAAATACTATTATGGATATAGCCGAACTAAACGGAAAAAAGATTAAGCATGCAGTAAAAGAAGGTAACTCAATACGCACAATTGACCTAGAGAAACAAATAATTGTTTCACGCGGCAATAACGTAACCATTATATACGAGACTCCAGCAATGAAGTTGCAAGCAGCTGGCGTTGCAATGGATAGCGGCGGGAAAAGTGATTTAATAAGAATAAGGAACAGTACAAGCAATAAAATTGTTCAGGCTGAAATTAAAAATGAAACTACTGTGATTGTACAAGCACAAACTAACGAGTAACGGAATGAAAATGAATTATATTATAGCAACGTTATTATTATCTTTGCTTGCAGGATGTGGAGCGCAATTAGAAGAACTTCGGAACATTGGTAAGCCGCCGCCTATGGCGCAAGTTGTGTTACCAACAGAAAAAGACGACTATGAACCACTGGAACAAACACCAGAAGAAGAGGAACAACGCCAATACCCTAACTCGTTGTGGCAATCAGGGTCACGCACTTTTTTTAAAGACATGAAAGCAAGGCGTGTGGGTGATATATTAAAAGTAACAGTGAAAATAAAAGATAAAGCAGAACTGGATAATGAAACAAAGCGTAACAGGGATAGTGCCGATAGTGCCAATGCATCAACCATTTTTGGAGCTGAAAGTAAAATATTGGGCATGATACCTGGAGTCGCTAATCCTGCTAAATTACTTGAACTTGGTTCTACAACTACAACCAACGGCAAAGGAACAATAGCACGTGGCGAAACTATAGAAACACAAGTTGCCGCAATGGTCACGCAGATACTACAAAATGGCAATCTGGTAATACATGGCGATCAGGAGATAAGGGTTAACACCGAATTACGTAAAGTTACTGTAGATGGAATTGTACGTCCTGAAGATATAAGCGCAGCAAATAGCGTAGATTCAGACCAAATAGCTGAAGCAAGAATTTCCTACGGCGGAAAAGGTAACTTAAGCAATATCCAACAGCCTAGAATTGGCAACCAGGTTATTGATATATTGTCACCGTTTTAGTTAGTAGAGTTTAGAGTTCGGAGTTCATTAAGAAAATCAGTGTAACGGTGTAACGGTAGTTTATCGTCATCCCCGATGCCAGGTTTTGTTTGCGCGGAAGGCGTTACAAAACCGGTGAGCGGCGATGGTGTCAGTTGAAAGGTTTCATTTCAAATTGAGACACTACTTAATAGAATAGATGCTTGCCTGTTACACTGTTACACCGTTATACTGTTACACTATATTTCGTACTAGGAACCGTAATGTTCAACTACATTTTAAAACGCCTTCTACTTATCATCCCTACATTATTTGGGATAATTCTGATTAATTTTATTATCGTACAAGCAGCGCCTGGCGGGCCTGTTGAACAGATGATTGCGCAACTAACAAATGTAGCAGTCAGTCCTACTGCACGTTTTTCCGGTGGAGGTGGTGAACTAGTATCAGCAGGTCAGGCAAATAAATTTGTGGCAAGCGGCGTTACTTCAAAATACAAAGGCGCACAAGGACTCGACCCGGAAGTAATAAAAGAGATAGAAAAGTTTTATGGTTTTGATAAACCAGCACATGAACGCTTCTGGGAAATGATAAAAAATTATGCAACATTCAATTTCGGCGAGAGTTTCTTTAAAGATCAAAAAGTTGTTGATTTAGTAATCTCAAAAATGCCGGTTTCCATATCAATTGGTTTATGGACAACTTTATTGATATATTTGATTTCTATACCACTTGGCATACATAAAGCGGTACATGATGGCAGTAGATTTGATGTGTGGAGCAGTGCTGCTGTTTCTATTGGTTACGCGATTCCAGGGTTCTTGTTTGCTATAATACTGATAGTTCTTTTTGCCGGTGGTAGTTACTGGCAGATATTTCCCTTAAGGGGACTAACCTCAGATAATTGGCAGGAACTTACAATCTTAGGCAAAATTAAAGATTACTTCTGGCATATGACCTTGCCGATATGCGCCATGGTAATTAGCGGCTTTGCAGGGTTAACTATGCTTACAAAAAATTCGTTCCTGGAGGAAATAAGTAAGCAATATGTGGTGACCGCACGCGCTAAAGGACTTTCAGAAAAGCGGGTCTTGTACGGTCATATTTTCCGCAATGCCATGCTGATTGTAATTGCAGGGTTCCCTAGTGCATTTATTGGCATATTGTTTACAGGATCATTATTAATTGAAACTATTTTCTCGCTTGATGGCTTAGGGTTGCTTGGTTTTGAGTCTGTAGTAAACCGTGATTATCCAGTAGTCTTTGGTACATTGTTTTTCTTTACATTAGTTGGCTTATTACTAAATTTAATTGGTGATTTGACATACAAGCTTATAGACCCACGTATTGATTTTGAGCGGAGGGATTTGTGATGTCACCACTTGCACTGCGCCGTATTGCCAATTTCAAAAGTAACCGTCGTGGCTATTTTTCCTTCTACATATTTATGGTGATATTTGTATTAAGTCTTTTTGCAGAATTTATCGCCAATGATAAACCTCTGCTAATTAAGTATAATGATAGTCTTTATGCTCCTGTTCTATTCCACTATACAGAAACAGAATTTGGCGGTGATTTTAAAACTGAAGCTGATTACCGCGACCCATACGTTGAAAACCTTATACTCGAAAAAGGTAATGGTTGGATGTTATGGCCATTAATCCGATATAGTTACGGCACTATAAATTACGATTTACCAAAACCAGCCCCAACTGCTCCTGATAAAAATAATTGGCTTGGGACTGATGATCAGGGACGCGATGTAATGGCGCGTATGATTTATGGTTTCCGTCTTTCAGTACTATTTGCTTTAGCGCTTACTATCTTAAGCTCAATTATTGGAGTTGCTGCAGGTGCTGTGCAAGGATATTTCGGTGGCAAGACCGACTTGATATTACAGCGCTTCATCGAGATATGGTCCGGCCTGCCAGTATTATTTATACTTATTATTTTAGCGAGCGTGGTAACACCAAACTTTTGGTGGTTGCTTGGAATCATGATGATATTTAGCTGGACACATTTAGTAGGAGTAGTACGCGCTGAGTTTTTTAAAGCACGCAACCTAGAATACGTTAGGGCCGCAAAAGCCCTGGGAGTAAAAGAGCCTATAATTATCTTCAGGCATGTGTTACCTAATGCTGTAGTTTCTACTATTACTTTTATGCCATTCCTTTTAACGGGTGCTATTACCACTCTTGCATCACTAGATTTCCTTGGTTTTGGATTACCAGCGGGCTCCCCTTCCCTGGGTGAACTTTTGGAACAAGGTAAATCAAACCTACAGGCGCCATGGCTGGGCATCACCGCATTCATGGTTTTGGCAACCATGCTTTCCTTACTTATTTTTATCGGTGAAGCAGTCAGGGATGCGTTTGATCCAAGGAAGAGTTTTTAGTAATCGAATAAAGTGTCACCCTGAGCGAAGCGGAGTGTAGTTTAGCGTAAGCAAACGTAACGAAGCGCAGTCGAAGGGTATGCAAGGAAAAAACTGGTTGCATACCCTTCGACTGCGTTGCACTCCATGTCGCTCACACGACATTTCGTTCCACTCCGCTCAGGGTGACAACTTGTGAGGATGTGGACTACAACCTTGTTATTAAACTAAACTCCTTAAAAAGCTCAGGTCTATTCTTAAGATAAGTAATCATACAATACTTTATTACTCCATTTATTCTCGGAGACGGATCTTTTTTAGCTATCTTAACAACCATATCTTTCATTTTCTTTATGCCAAAGTCATCATATTCATCTCGACATACCTCGGGCAATATTTCATTACCATACTCACTACGTAACTTATAAAACCCTGAATATAATTCACTATACATTTCTTCTGTACTAACTTGCTTGAAATCTCCTTTTACACAAAAATAGCTTAAGCGTTCATTGGCATAAACTCGCTGCACAGAACTGCCGGTATTATCTTTTCCAGGTACTAATTTAAGTTGTATAGAACCGCCCTGCAGATTAGAAACCGCATAATTTTTATCAGGACTTAGAAAAATATTACCATCTGGTCCATAAGGCTGATTAATCATTCCGATAGCTTCCTGATAATATGGTAGCCGGTAACCCTCACCTTGGCTGGCGCAATAAGCTTCTGACTCGGTGTGAGTTATTAAGTCGTCAACACTATTTGGCCTTATTATTTCTAAATTGGAAAAAGTAGCTACCGGATCATGATAGTTTCGATTGGCATACAGGTATGCAAAGACCATATTGGCAATTTTTCCCATTGCCTCACCTTGCTCCGAGCCTATAGCTTCAAATGTTTTGATACTTCCACCGATTTCTTCAATAAATATCGTTACCTTTATTTGCTTGGTATTGGAATATTCGCCAGCATAATAACTCCAATGACCATAAAGAAAGTGGTTTGCAATCTCGGCCATTTCTTTGGCACTTCTCCCATCACGATAGCCGCCTTTTTCTGCATCAATTCTATCATCCATCTCATCGACAGAATATTTTCCACTGGTTATATCAAGATTGCTATTATCATCTGATATAAGGTTGCGTTCTTTTAACGCAAAAAGCTTTGATTGTAGCTGACCCGATAGCTCCTGGCCGATATTAACACGGCTGGCTGCTTTATCCCTTTCGTAACTATAATCAAATTTGTCATAGGCCTTCATCATAATGAGCATGATTTGCGGATCAGCAAAAGTTGTGGTCACATCGGAGGTAGACTGGCTACTGTGATAGCCATCTTCATTGATGGTCTGGTTATTAAATGTCAGCCTCTGCCTCATTGTGCCTTTGCTTTGCGCAACAAGTTCACTCGCGCGGCGCAAACGATACTCCTCTTTGGACTCATTCATGTAATTTTTAAATGCAGCAAAATCAGCAGCATATGTGATAATGAATTTAGGATAGAGGATTACTTTTTTTGTATCCTCTTTTGCATAAGCGCTAAGGCTTATTAACATAAGAAAAAGTGCCAGAATTTTTGTAACAAATCTCATTTAAACATCTCATTATTATATAATCCTCCTGATTAAAATTACTCTACACCTGATCGAAATTAATAATCTACATGCAGCATGAGGATGCTATATATCACAAAAACAATCCCAATACAATACAAGAATGTATCAATTTTGATATTACATAAGATAAGTTGGATTCCCTTATTTAAGAAAGACCAGGTAGACAGCGACCATTAGTTGCATAACAATTTATATTACAAACTTGATACAATCTCTGGTTTATTGTAGTTCTTATGTAACTTTACACAGGGCTTATGTAATCTTTATGTCTCTCCATATAGCTTACATTAAGTAATAAAACAGGAGTTCTTTAGATGCTTGAAAAAAATGGCTTAACAAAAATAGACAGATACGGTTTTGATCTATCTCCAAATATAAATCGTTTTAATTTCGAAAAGTTAAAGCCGCACGAACTACAATCTATAAAAGATGACAATCCAAATGTTAGTGTCGCTAAAGCATTTGCATTATCTGCACATCAAAGCCTCGCTAAAACATTGGGCAATGTAGCCAATCCATGCGCATTGCATCTTAACTCTGTAGTTCTAAAATTTGAAACCGAAGAGTTCTCTAAGACAGCATTTGTTGCTATTGCAAATATCGATTCCGATAATCCTATTAAAACAATATCCACTACGTTTAATAGTGAATATCTTATAACTATCCCAGCCATTGACGCGAAAAGATTGTTGGTTGATGTAATCGGGCTTGATGAAAGAGCCTATAATAAAATGTTACGTGATGTTGCCACATTGCAAAGAGCTTCACTTAACGGAAATATTGATTCAATAGCAGTAGGTAAAGGATCTGGCAAAGTAAGTGCAGACACAAAGAGTTGGGTAGAAAATAACGGATGCTGTGCTATTGATTTTGGTGACGCCATACCATTTGATATTTTGCTCAATACCCTAAACAAGCACTTTAATAGAAAAAACAAGCTATCTGACTATAAGTGCTTTGGTAAATGGACAGATGCTGAATTAAATGAGGATTTAGCTTTTAAAAATAAATTTAATAAAGGTTCGTATACTCCACTTAAAGAAGGTTGTCTTACTACAAACCAAGCAGCTATTTTATTAGATGAAGAAGTAGATGATATAAAAACAACTAATAAACTTCTCAAACAGGCTAAAATTGAATTATTAGAAAAAATTATCTTTAGCAAACCATCAACCAAGCTAAGCGCAAGAATAGTAAACCTTGTAAAATACATCGATGAACTTCCTTCGATAGATAACACCTCGATTATAAGCCGCGAGACAATCGATAAAGCCGCTAAATTATTAGATAAAGAAACAGCCCAAAATTTAAAATTGTTTCTTCAGACATCAGATAACAGCCCTAAAAAAACTGAATCACAAAATTTACTTTATTCATATCAGCTTCTCACAAATGATAAAGATATTCCAGATGAGAGTCCACGAAAATCAGCGGATAATATCATTGGTAAATGGACTCCAAAAGAAGAAAAAAAACCTGCCGTAAGTTCAAGTGGTAACACAGAAAAATCAAAGCAGAACGTTATAGGTGCGTGGAGTTCTAAAGCAGTAAGTAGTTCTAGCGGGAAGTTTAAAGATTAAGCCCGCTATTCTGGCGTCATCCTGGTTTCCTTATTTAAATAGGCTTCCAGTATGACGACACTAAACCAAGGCTACCACACTCCTTCTCCCCACCAAAGTATCAAAGTACTCTGCTTCAGGTAGAATGTAATCCATATAGAATTTTACTGTTTCGAGTTTATCATTGTAGAAAATGGATTTATCGACATTTTCTTTCAAGCCCTTGCTAGCAGCTTTTTCTTCGGCTGCCATCATAACAGCTCCCATTATAATACCGAACATTTTCAAGTAATATACGGCTATAAAACCAGCTTTTTCCCTATCACTAATCGCCAACTGGCGCATGAATTTAGTTGTGGCTTCCAGTCTGGCAAAGGATTTGTGTATTAAATCTTCATATATGCTACCGTTATAAAGCTCTTTTACATCGGTTTGCAGGCTGGCAAATAACGCCCCCTCATTCATCAGGATTTTACGCATGACCAAATCAAGCGCCTGGATACCATTAGTGCCTTCATAAATCATAGCGATGCGGGAATCGCGTAAGTTTTGGGCAACTCCGGCTTCTTCAATATATCCCATACCGCCAAAAACCTGAAGGGCAAGAGATGACATCTCAAAACCAAGGTCAGTTGAATGCGCTTTAACCACTGGAATTAGAATATCCACTATATTTTTATAACCCTCACCCCATTTTTCATCATAGCGGTCGCCCATTGCAATATGTGGAGGAGTTTCCTGAAGGTCGCTCGTCGGGTTTGTAGTATCTCTATTAGATAAATCAATGCATTTAGCAGTATAATATGCGAGTACCCGCATGGCTTCCGTGTTTGCTTTAATAGTCAGCAACATGCGTTTGACATCAGGGTGGTTAATAATTGGTTTGCCGCTCTGATCCCGCTCATTTGCATATAAAAGTGCCTTTTGATAGGAATTCTCGGCAATGGCAATACCTTCAATACCAACTGCAAGGCGTGCATTATTCATCATGGTGAACATATAATTTAAGCCGCGGTTTTCTTCACCTATCAGGTAACCAATAGCCCCTTCATTATCACCAAAATTCAGCACCGCCGTAGGGCTTGCGTGTATGCCTAGTTTATGCTCAATACTGATTGCCCACACATCGTTCCTTTTGCCATCTTCGAGAATTTTAGGAACTATAAAAAGTGATATACCTTTAACACCAGCTGGCGCACCAGGTGTTTTGGCCAGCACCATATGGATTATATTGCCGGTTAAATCATGCTCACCATAGGTAATAAATATCTTTTGGCCTTTTATCAGGTAATGGTCACCAGATTTAGTTGCGGTAGTTTTAACCGCGCCAACATCAGAACCTGCCTTTGCTTCGGTTAGGCACATTGTGCCTGTCCACTCGCCTGATATTAGCTTTTTGAGGTATTTTTCCTTTTGCTCAGCTGATCCGTGATGCAGTAACAAATCTACTGAACCTTGAGTAAGTAGCGGGCAAAGCGCAAATGCCATATTCGCCCCGCTCCACATTTCCGAAATCGCAACCGATACCAACCATGGCAGCCCCTGCCCACCTTCTTCTTG
Source organism: Rickettsiaceae bacterium (assembly GCA_021323415.1). GTDB lineage: Bacteria > Pseudomonadota > Alphaproteobacteria > Rickettsiales > UBA6187 > JAJONM01. Next base: position 2,985 of record JAJONM010000052.1, on the reverse strand, counting down.
CGGGAATGGAACTGAATTCCAGCCATTTGCTACAAATTCGGCATAGGCTTGTTTAAATCCTTCCGGTGTCTCAATTATGCCATCATGTGCTTTACTGCACCCTTGTTTATCGCCTGTCGCATTAAGCGGAGCCAGCTTTTCTGCCGCAAATCTGGCTGCTTCTGTCAATATAGCATCCACTAAATCGCCTGAAAAACCAGAGAATTTATCTAGTTTTAGGACATTATCTAGCCCCAGAACCTCGTTTAGAATGAATTTTATATCTTCTAGCGGTGGATGATAATCAGCCATAAATAAAAAATCTCTTTATGTTACGTTTTTTCGCTATATATATACCCCCAGTGTAAACGAATTTGAGGTTATTAGGCAATGGTTAAAAAAGTAGTATTAGCATATTCTGGCGGACTTGATACATCTGTAATTCTTTGCTGGCTAAAAGAAGTATATAAATGTGAAGTTGTAACCTTCACTGCTGACATTGGACAAGGAGAAGAACTATCACCTGTACGCGCAAAGGCTGAACAATTTGGCGTTAAAGAGATATTTATTGATGATTTGAAAGAAGAATTCGTACGTGATTATGTATTCCCGATGTTCCGTGCTAATGCACTTTATGAAGGCGTATATTTACTTGGTACTTCTATTGCCAGACCACTTATTGCCAAACGTCAGATAGAAATTGCCAATATGGTTGGTGCTGATGCAGTATCACATGGTGCAACTGGAAAAGGTAATGATCAGGTACGTTTCGAGCTTGGTTATTATGCCCTGAAACCTGATGTAAAAGTTATCGCCCCATGGCGTGAGTGGGATTTGAACTCACGTAATAAACTGATTAAATACGCAGAAGAGAAAAACATCCCTATCGCTATGGATAAGCGTGGTGAAGCACCATATTCAATGGATGCAAACTTACTTCACATTTCTTATGAAGGCAAAGTTCTGGAAAATCCATGGGATCAATACAACGAGGATATGTTCCGCCTGACTGTTTCGCCGGAAAATGCGCCTGATAAAGCAACTTTCATTGAAGTTGAATTTAAAAATGGTGACGCGGTTGCTATCGATGGCGAAAAGCTTTCTCCTGCAAAATTGCTGGCAAAACTAAATAAACTAGGCGGTGAAAACGGTATTGGACGCCTTGATTTGGTAGAAAACCGTTATGTTGGTATGAAATCGCGCGGTGTTTACGAAACCCCAGGCGGCACAATTTTGCTGGCGGCACACCGTGGAATTGAGAGCATCACCCTTGATAAAGGCGCTATGCACTTAAAAGACGAGCTAATGCCGCGTTATGCTGAGCTGGTTTACACTGGCTACTGGTGGTCACCTGAGCGTGAAATGCTGCAAGCTGCAATCGATGCCTCACAGAAAAATGTAAACGGTATTGTACGCCTGAAACTTTATAAAGGCTCAGTTTCAGTTGTTGGCCGTAAATCACCGGATAGCCTGTATTCCGCGGAAATAGTAACTTTCGAAGAAGATGCGGTTTACAACCAGAAAGATGCAGAAGGGTTCATTAAGTTGAATGCACTGAGGTTGAGGTTAGGGTATAAGAAGTAAAAAACCATGGGGCAGGATTGCCGTCCTGCCCCCGGATCCTCACGCTACTCCCCTTGCGCTTTCCTTTTTTTGACCTTACTACCTGACGTAGCACGCTCAAATTTATTCTCTTTTTTATTCCAGATATATTTATACGTAACAGTTTTTACTTCTGTGATTAATATGTCGCCATTAGCAAGCTGCATAATATCTGCACCTTTGTTAAGTGCGTCATTAACCAGGTTAGTAGACTTCCTTATATAGTTTATATCTGTTGCCGGATTATTATCATCATTAGCAATGGCAGGCAGATTCTTTATTAAATTTAATACCGATGACATTTGTTTATACTCCTAATCTTACATAAATTTAGAGGTTGGTTCCCTATGTACATCTGAATTAATATCACCTAATGGTTAACAAATAGTTAACGAGTTGCAAATAAATTGAAATTATTTAAAAAGTTATCCTCCTATAATTTTCAGCATCAAAACTACGTTTAACCAAATAATTCAAACACTTAAAAAACAAAAATTGCAATATTCGTAACAAAATTCCAGCAAAAATATAAATAGCATTGTCATTGTGTTATTAGTGTGTTAATTATTTTAACCTATTATGAAATCGTACGGTCGTACGTATGCGTTATTCTGGAAAGTTATTTATATGACTTTTGTTATATATGTTAGATAGACAACAATTATTCTCAGAAATCCCCACAAAGTTAAAAAACCTTGTAATGGGCAAAGCGATTGACCCTTTTCAAAAAGACATTCGCAAGCATATAGCTCTCATTACCTTTTTCGCCTGGGTTGGGCTTGGTGCTGACGGTATTTCATCCTCATGTTATGGACCGGAAGAAGCATTTATTGCTCTTGGCCAGCATAAATATCTGGCTATATTTCTGGCATTTGCTACCGGTATTACTGTATTTATTATCGCATTTGCTTACTTACAAGTAATAAAATTATTTCCAAATGGCGGCGGCGGATACAGGGTAGCGTCATCTTTACTCGGCCCTAAAGCCGGCCTTGTCTCAGGTTCTGCTTTAATTGTCGATTATGTACTGACCATTGCAATATCTGTCGCAGGCGGAGTAGATGCAATGTTTAGCATTCTCTCACCCACTATGCAGCCATATAAACTACCAGTCGAGTTCGGCTTTATCATGCTGCTTACTTATTTAAACCTACGCGGCATGAAGGAATCCATCAAAATATTAATGCCAATTTTCCTTGGATTTATAGTAACGCATGTATTCCTCATACTATACGGTGTTATAGGTCACGCCTCAGGCCTGGAAAATCTGGTACCTCAAGCGGTACAAGACTCAAAAAGCATGTCGGAAGAAGTGGGCTGGATAGCCGTTGCGGCATTATTTTTTAAAGCATTTTCACTCGGTGGCGGTACTTATACCGGACTGGAGTCAGTTTCAAATAGCCT
>JAJONM010000051.1 GCA_021323415.1 Rickettsiaceae bacterium | reverse complement strand
CACCATCTTTAACTTGATTTTTTAAGCTACCATTTAGCGCAGTATAACCATTGGCCGAAACAGCATCAGTTATATCAACCTCAACACGCTCAAGAACAAACTTACTAAGCGGCTTTTCTTCAGCTTGCCTTTTTATATTAGCTGCCAGACTTTTATAAAATCCGTCTGTAACCCCAGTTCCTTTAAAATCAAATACTTTTGCAGTTTCGTTTTCAGCAATAAGAGTAGTCAATAATGCACCATTGCTACTTACATCCTTGAAGAGCCTACCTCCAAATTTCATATCATTTGCTTTAAAACTTAATTTCGATAAGTCTGTTCCATAAAACGAAACATGCTCATATTTTTCTTTTTTAATTTTCTTAAATATAGCATTCAAATCATCACTTTCTATTTGATAAACCTTATTATCAAACTCAGACTTTCTGCAAGTAACCTTATATGTTATAGGAGCCGAACTCTCCGCTGCTGAAGACTCAGATGAAGAAGATGATGATGAAGCAGCATATTCAGCTCCTAATGATTCAGTGACACTTTCTCTAATGATTCAGTGACACTTTCTGACCTAATTTCTCCCACCGTCTCATCTTCTTCGCGAATAATAGGACGTTTGGATGAAGAAGGTTTTGTTTTAGGTTTAAACTTGCTAGACTTGTGTACTACTTTTTCCTTTTTCATCGTAGTATCATGCAGCGGTACCTGCACACCAATAATTCTGGTAATTTCTGATGCAATAAAATTGGCTACAACTTCCCCTTTAAAATTCTTCGGCTGACGGTTTAATGCACGGTCATTCGCCATGTTGATTTTACCATCTTTTAGTGTTGGTATAACTACATCATAGCCTTCATCAATTAATATCTTTATCTGATGTATTGTTTCAGTAATATAAGCTTTGAGCTTTGCCTCATCCATTTCATCACAAGTCGGGATACCAATTACATTTTTACGTAACCTGCCAGCTTTTCCCTTCTTTCCACCTAATATATACGCCTGCCCTGATCCATCATGTTGAATTTTTGACAAATCTTTACCTTCAGCAACAGCCTTATTCCGCTTCTTCCACATCCCCACATTATCACCAAAAGCGAAAATGGTATTCGGATGCTTCCTTGCTAACTCGCCACTATATAAAACTGCATTGTCTTTTGTATCTACATAAGTAAGAAGCAGGCGGCCTTTATGACCCGGGATTTTTGCAGCAATTTCATAATCTAAATCCTGACGGTTTTGTATACCCGCAAGCTCTGGAGTCCTTGGCGAGGATTTTGAAGAAGAAGCCGATGATGCATTAGCACTTGCAGTTTTTTCCTTTTCTTTGCCCTTACCTTTTAATTTTTCTTTCTCACTGGATGAGGAAGCTTCAGAAGCAGCATTTCTTTCATTTTCTTTGTCTACTTTGCAAAAGTTAATAAAATCTTTTCCAAGAGAGACCTTTGTAATAAGGCTAGCATCCCCGCCTTTTTTCTTCAACATATCTTCTGCAACCGCAGTTACAATTCCTATCTCAAAAAAAGCTTGCTTTGTATAAAAATTCGGATTCTTATCAAGGTTAAGTTCTTTTAAATTTGGCGCACCTGCTACAATAATCCCCGCTACATCATTAGCATTATCTGATCTTAGGTTAACATTCTCCAAATTAATGCGAATAATGTTTTTGCGGATATTTTTATGTTTAGAATGTTTGCCTTCAACACAAAGAGCTAGATTACGAAGTAACTCACTCAACTGTTTTGGTGATAAAGAATTATTAGCAAATGAAATTTCCTGCGCTCTATTTTTATTTATAAAGCCCAGTATCGCATCAACATCAAATGTGGAAAATTCACGCAGTTGCCATCCATCATCTGTAGTATTAAGCTTATAATTTAATTTAAATTTAGACATAATCACATCACCCTTTGTATCTTTTCAAGCTCGGGTGTGTAACACAAATAATAACAAAAGTCAAAATATAAAGAAATTAACCTTTCAATCATTGCTACATCATTACAATTTGTATCGATATCAACACAAACACGCAGTGCTATACTTATAATTTATCCTGAGGCCTTGATTCTGGCGTCATGCTGAATTTATTTCAGCATCCAAGGTTCCAAAATATTTTGTAGTTCATTTTGTTGTTAGCTTATAAATCAAAGAGCAATGACTATTTAAACTGAAGGCTGGATGCTGAAATAAATTCAGCATGACGCCAGCAGTGCGACCTCGGAATAAACATAGAAACGCTAGGCGTTAGTATCTAAACTTCCGTCATAACATTACCGCCCTGCGCCTGTAATGCATTAACCGTCTCTCGCGATACAGAAATAAGCTTTTCCATGTCATAGTCGGCTTGTATCTGTATATAAGCTATAGTTAGGGATAATTTCGGGTCTTTCTCATCCAGTTTTATGCCTTTGCCGAGTATATTCTTTTTCACACGCCCAAGCACAGATTTGGCATTATCGGTGTTACAGTCAAGCAATAGCAACCCTATCTGCCCATTGCCCAAATACCCGATAATATCCTCATCACGGCATGTTTTCTGGATTTCATTGGCCACATCTTTAATCATAATATTTACCGCGGCCTCACCAGATGCAGCTAAATAAGCAGGCATATTATCTATTGCCACAATAGCAAAACTTACTTCTATCGGGTCATTTTCAATAAATTCATGCGCTATTTGTAATGCACTGCCAAGCGCCGCCTCGCTTGGAATATCGATCTGGTCATCCACAGCACCCAAATCACTATTAGCGGCCAGCGTATCTTTTAGCTCTTCCATGCGCTTAATCAGCGTAATATCACGCATTAGCAGCTCATATTCTAATTTATCATGAGTCTCCGATATCAAATAAAACACCTTCAGGCTAACCGGTATTTCCCTGCCACTTTTATTAAGTATCTGGAAATTTGGTATTTTCCTGGCTACAGAGGCAAAATCACCCGCTTCTTCAGTAAAATCCACATATTCGGAAACCGTTTCCCGCACCCTGTCTGGCAGCACCAATTCAAGGTTTTTACCTATCAACTCACCACTTGGATAACCAGTCAGCTTCTCCGCCGCCAGGTTCATTTTTTCGATTTCCAGTCTCTTTTCCGTGTTATTCTGGCAAAGCGTAATAAGCGCATCACCCTTTCTTTTTGCTGATATTGTGGCTTTCATGCTCACTCCCTTCGTATACTTGACACCATTACACCTTAACTGTATACTTAGGAGTAAGGATGCCTGAGAAACTCTCAGACACCCTCGTGGATTCCTAGTTTCCCTGCCTTACGGCAGGTTAACCAATGATAGCCCTTGCAATCCGGATATTCAACCATATTATGAGCAAGCCTGCCAGGAAGCGGCAGGCATGTAGGAAGCCAAGGTTTTCTATTAGTCCTGCCTATTCTTGTAGGTCTGTTTAACTCTAATTCGGAGGAAAAATGGATTCTTTCAAGAAAAAAGCCGGACTATTGGAAGTAGTCCGGCTGGTATTGAAGTTGATCTTAGATATTTTTGAATATCTAGATTAACAGATATACTAAAACGAGGGTGTATTAGTTGATTTCATGCTTTTACATCCTCACCTACACACTAGTATAATACAAATTCCAGTCTAAAGTCAAGTACGGCTAGGCTGTGTTAACAAAGGTTTTGTATGAGGCAATTTCAAGGCGTTTTTGCCCGCAGAACCGCAGTGTATTAGACATACATGAGGATTCGAGGACAAAAACAACGCAGAAATTTAAGCCTCAATCTTAGACTTATCCATACATGCAAACACAAGTTTGCCGTCAATAAGATCTATCTTAACCCTGCCACCTTTGGATAATTTGCCAAACAGTATTTCATCAGCAAGTGGCCTTTTGATTTCATCATTGATGATACGCTCCAGCGGTCTTGCACCATTTTTCGGCTCAAACCCACGTTCAGCCAGGTATTTACGAGCTTTTTTCTGAATTTCAATTTTAATGCCTTTATCTGCTAATTGTAGCTGTAAATTCATTACAAATTTATCTACCACCATCTCCACAATTTCAGGTGTAAGTGGGGTAAATGGTATTATCGCATCTAACCTGTTGCGGAATTCTGGAGAGAATGCGCGTTCAATCGCCTCTTTATCCTCACCTTCACGTGAGAACCTCTCAAATCCCATCGGCGCCCTACTTACTTCAGTAGCACCAGCATTAGTAGTCATGATTATAATAGTATTGCGGAAATTAAGGGTTTTGCCGTTATTATCAGTAATTCTGCCGTAATCCATAACCTGCAATAACACGTTATAAATATCTGGATGCGCTTTTTCCATTTCATCGAATAATATGACAGAATATGGGTTTTTCTCGATTGCTTCCGTAAGGATTCCCGCCTGATCATAACCTACATATCCTGGAGGGGCCCCCAAGAGCCTTGCCACTGAATGCTGCTCAAGATACTCAGACATATCAATACGTACTAATTCCATATCCATCAGCAGTGCCAATTGCGCTGCAAGTTCAGTTTTTCCAACGCCTGTCGGCCCGGAGAATAGATAACTACCAATCGGCTTTTTGCTATCACGCAGGCCCGCACGTGACATTTTTACCGTATTAGCCAGCATTTCCACTGCATTATCCTGGCCATAAATTACCTTCTTAAGCTCTGATTCCAGCTTACGTAATTTACGCCCCTCATCCATTCCCACACTTTCAACCGGGACTTTGGTGATTTTAGCTACAATTTTCTCAATATCCTTGGCAGTAATAGTGTCTCTACCAGAATCTTGCATATGTAATTTATGGTGCGAACCCGCCTCATCTATTACATCGATTGCTTTATCCGGTAAGCGCCTGTCATTTATATACCTATCCGATAGGTAAACTGCTGCTTCAATCGCATCTTTTGTATAAGATACACCATGGTGTTCTTCATAATAAGGCTTAAGCCCTGTAAGTATTTTTACAGTAGCCTCTTTGCTAGGCTCATCAATCTCAACCCTTTGGAAACGGCGGGTAAGAGCATGGTCTTTTTCAAAATGCGTATGGTATTCCATGTATGTAGTCGAACCGATACATCTAAATTCACCACGTGCAAGCGCAGGTTTTAACAGGTTTCCGGCATCAAGCGAACCGCCACTGGTAGAACCAGCACCAATTATCGTATGGATTTCATCAATAAATATGATGGCATATGGCAGCTTTTCAATTTCATTAATAACAGCCTTAATACGCTCTTCAAAATCACCACGGTATTTAGTACCTGCAAGCAGCGATCCCATATCCAGCGTGAAAATCACAGCTTTTTTCAGGATTGGTGGAACCTGGCCTTTCACAATACGTAAAGCCAATCCTTCTACCAGTGCAGTTTTACCAACACCTGGCTCACCAACATATAATGGATTGTTCTTAGTACGGCGGCATAAAATCTCAATTGTACGCTCCACTTCAGATTCGCGTCCAATTAATATATCAATCTTGCCTTCTTCTGCTTTTTTATTAAGATTAACACAATATTGTGTCAATGCGCTGTCTTTATCCTTTTCCTTCTCTTTAGTAGGAATTGGTGTAACTATAGGCTTTGGCTCACTTGGCCTTTCAAATAGCTGCCTAGGGAAATCATCAAACATCTCCCCTTCTTCCATTATATCTTCATCACCTTGAGGGAACTTTACCACACCATGAGATATATAATTTATAACATCCAGGTAGGTTATCCCTTGCGCTTTGAGAAAAAAAACCGCATGGGACTCATGCTCTCCAAACATTTCGGCTAAAACATTAGCACCGGTTACAACTTTGCTGCTGGTAGAATGGGCATGGATTGCAGCCCTGTGTATTACCCTTTGGAAACCAGCTGTTGGTTTAACTTCCACAGTATTATCCACTACCAATGCAGATAATTCCTTGCCAAGAAACCCTTTTAGCTCATCAGACAAATCAGGGATACTAGCACCACAGCCATTTAATACCGCACAAGCATCAGGATCTTCGGTCAGAGCAAGCAATAAATGCTCTAATGTCGCATACTCATGCGAACATTTATGAGCTAGCGTCAGAGCCCTATGCAAGCTTAATTCAAGATTTTTCGATAACATTTTGCTTACCCTTCTGCATTGTACACTTTAAAGGATAACCGTTATCAAAAGAATACTCGGTCACCTCTGTTATTTTTGTTTCAGCAACGTCTCTGGTACAAATAGCTAAAACAACGCTGCTACCTTTTTGCAATTTTTTTGCAGAAGCCAAAGCATTAACTTTAGATTTGTTAAATAATTCACTGATTACAAAAACTAGAAAATCTCTTGGAGTCTCATTCACATCCTCTAATATTACACTGTACATTGAAGGATATTTTAGCTGGATGGCATCTTCAGAAAACAAATCACTGCTTTCATTAAACAAGCCCTTTATATAATCATCAAAACTGTGTTTATCAAAATCCATCGCACTTACCGTTTTATGATATCTCCTAACCCCAATTATAGCAAATCAATGGTTACTAAATCATTAACAGAAACGAAGTATTTATTATTATTTTTAGAAATATTTTACTTTTCTTTTTTGACTGACGTTTTAGCGTCGGGCAGCCTGATGTAAAGAGGCTGAATACCATATGAATATTCATGTTTTTTGAACTTTTCTGCTGCTATTTTTGCAATACTTGCACTTTCCGATACCGCAAGTGGATTTTCCAAAATGAAATTTAATCCACGGCTTGTTAGAACACCTTTTACTAATTCTGCGCCATCCCCAATAAGTATAAAATCACTTTTTAAAGCGTGATTATATATTTCATCATATGTTACCAAGGCCGGCTCTGTAACAGGCGCTTTATCCGAATCGAATCTCTGGCAATAAACCTGCCCCCGATGTGCATCTAAAACTACCAAAATATCCTTTTTGGTAGTTATTAAATGAGCTACCGATTCAAAACTGGTAACTGCAATAAGAGGCACATTACAAGCCAGCTTGATACCATTTGCCGCCGCCATACCTATCCTGACACCAGTAAAACTTCCCGGGCCAATATTTACTGCAACAGCAGATAAATCCTTATAAGAAAAACCAGCTTGCTTAAGGATATCTTCAATAAGCGGCACCAGGTGCTCTGCCTGTTTGTTTTCTTCCTTATCCGTTATTGTCTGCACCAAAATGCTATCTGCCCATAAAGCCAGTGATGATTCTCCGTGTGTTGTGTCTATTGCTAGTATTTTCATACGGAAATTGGCTTTCTGGCTCTTGATTTCTATAAGGTTAAGGTATATAATGTAGGAAAGGATGCCTAAGCAGTTCGGAAAAACAAACAAGCTTAGACACCCTCTGTCTATCTATTAGTCAGGATATCGTAAGATATCACGAACTAACTTCAAGATCTGCCAGACTATTTCGAGTAGTCTGGCAATTTGATCTAAAGGATACATTTTGCCTCCTAATAATTAGAGTTAAAACATACCTGCCGATCAGCAGACTACTTAGGAATCTGGTTCCTAATTACCTGCTTTTGGCAGGCAAAGGCAACTTATACTATATTTTTATTTGCCTCAAGCGGTTTTCAAGTTTAGTATTTATAGTCTTTCCCTTAAAAAGTGAGGATATATAGATGACCTTAAGCGATAAAAAATGCATTCCTTGTGAAGGCGGCCTTACTACCCCATTATCAAAAGAAGAAATAAGTAAGCTACTAAGCAAAACTGAGGGCTGGCAAACAGACAATGAAAGTAAATTCATCATTAGGAATTATAAATTCAAAAACTTCGCTAAAGCCTTAGCCTTTGTAAACAAAGTCGGCGAAATAGCAGAAAGCGAAGGTCACCACCCTGACATCGAATTTGGCTGGGGGTACGCAAAAATAAAGCTGCAAACCCACTCAATCGGTGGATTGCACGAGAATGACTTCATTATCGCCGCCAAAATCAATAACATTACGGAGTAGCAATTGTCTTTAGTTAAAATTGACGCCGATGAATATGATGTAGATATATATTTGGCATATGGCACCAGCGATAATTTCACTGGTAAACCCATGTATAAAAACTCCATCTGCTACTTACATACAGAAGCAGCAGAAGCCTTAAAAAAAGCTGTCACAATGGCCAAAGGCGTTGATTTGCGTATAAAAATATTAGACGCTTTCCGCCCACTTGAAGTGCAACAAATGCTTTGGGATGACAACCCTAACCCTGAGTTTATCTCCAACCCGCAAACAGGCCGCACTCCACATTGCCGCGGCGTAGCAATTGACCTCACACTGATTGATAAAAACGGCAATGAGCTCGATATGGGCACCGGATTTGATGCATTTACTCCACTTTCACATCACGGTCGCACTGATATCAGCAGCGAGGCGCAAAAGAACCGCCATATTTTAATGGGGATAATGACCTGGGCAGGCTTCCATTTCAACCCTAATGAATGGTGGCATTATCAACTCCCTGATGTAATGAAATACGATAAATTCACTGACGCACAGGCCCAAACAGAAATGCTGTAAGCATTAGAATCCGGAATCAGGAATATTAGAATCAAGATTCCAGATTCCAGATTCTAGATTCCCGATTCCCACTCTATGAAACCTCACACTTTCCATTGCCTCACAAACAAAACTATAGTATTGTAAATTTTATCGTATACCTGTAAAAATAAGTAATTTTAAGGTAGGGCAAAAAGTCAGCAATGCAATTTTTTAAGAAAAAAGACACAGATGAATCGGTAGTAGCCAAAAAAAATTGGTATGCTGACCGTTACCAGACTGTTCTGGTACAAAGAAATTTCCTTGTGCTGCTAACCTTAATTTCATTAGTTGGTATAATATCCTCTGTTTTAGCTGTAATAAAAGTTACTTCTAGCAAAACAGTTGAACCATTTGTTATAGAAATTGAAGAAAGAACCGGTATCACCAATGTTATCCGCCCAATCATAACAGAACAATATACGCGTGATGAAGCACTGCGCCGCTATTTTGTAGTAAAGTACGTAAACGCCAGAGAAAGTTACGATAGCGAAAGCTATAAATATAATTACGAAAAAATAGTCAAAACTCTATCTTCAAATGATGTTTACAGCCAGTTTCGCAGTTCTATTTCTGCTGATAACCCACAAAGCCCTCTTCGTCTTGGTAAAACAGGGCAACGAACTATAAAAATAGTTTCATTATCACCAATTCCTACAGAAAAAAATGCTACCACCAAAAAAGCAATAATTGGCGGAACTGTACAAGTTAGGTTTATTGCAATGGAACAGACTACTAATATGGCTGCCGTACCCAAAAATTTAATTGCCACAATAAGCTATCAATATTTAGACCTTAAATTAACAACAGAAGACAGAGATATTAACCCTTTAGGGTTCCAGATAACAGGGTACAGAGTAGATGCAGAAGCTTTATAGTATAATATTTTTTGTATTATTTACGATTGGTACGCCGCATGCACAGGCAGCCTTACCTATTGCAACTGATAGCCGTATAAAAACCTTCGTTTACAATGAAAACGAAGTATTCCATCTCACACTGCATTATGGCTATCAATCCAATATTGAATTTGCTATCGGTGAAGAAATAGAAACTCTTTCCGTCGGCAACTCATATTCATGGAAAATCACACCGGTAGACCGCAGGTTATTTATAAAACCGCTGGAAGGCTCTGCCAAAACCAACATGACGGTAATTACAAATAAACGCACCTATCAATTTGAACTGGAATCAAAGGACCCAACAGATAGCGTTGATGAAGAGTTAGTGTACGTAGTACGTTTTTTCTATCCAAGCGAAAGCTTTGACAACCCTCTGCCAAAAATAGACACTAAACGTTTTATGCCAGAAAATGTAATGGGAAGCGTACCAGAAAACATGTCAGTTCCGGCTGCCAAAGCTCCTGCAAGTGGGATAAAATCCAATGATAATTTCAATTACAACTATACTTTAACTGGCCCTGATAAAATCGCACCGCTTAAAGTATTTGATGATGGTGAGCGCACTTATTTTAAATTCCCAAACAGTAATGCTACTTTACCAAGCATGTTTATTGTAGGCGATAATGGCGCGGAAAACCGTACTAGTTACGCACGTCAGGGCGATTATATTGTAGTAAAACAAATCATAAAGAAAATGGCTCTAAGGCTTGGTAAAGAAGTTGTCTATGTTTTTAACGAAAGTATGAAATAAGTAGAAAAACAATGGCTGATAATCACTACAAACCAGATAATAATGAAAACGATAACGAGTATGATGATTTAAGCTCGTTGCCTGATTTAGGTAAGCCTGGCTTCGATAATAATCTGGATGACCTTGATACTGGCGAAATAGAAATAGAAAGTGGCAGGTCAAAATTAGCCTCCGCCCCAGCTAAAAATATTTTACTCTTAGTTGGCCTGATAGTAGGAAGCGCTTACTTACTTTACACATTTGTTTTTAAAGAAGATAAAGCCACTCAAGAGAAAAAAGAGATAGCCAAAGTAATCGAATCACAGCCTGTAGAAGAAGCTATAAAACCAGAAAAAACTGAAGAAGAACTACCTGTTGATGTAAGTATAGCTGAAACGCCAGAACTGCCAAAAGTAGAAGGGTTACAACCACCTCCCCCACCTACTGCACTTGAAGAGCCAACTGTTGAGCTGCCAACTGAATCATTTGGTGGCTTTGAACCTGCAACTCCACCAGTTTTAGAACCTGAACCTGTAAAACCTGTAGAACAAGCAGCACCCGCGCCAGCAGCTCCTGTAATTACAACACAGCCCGCGGCTGCACCACTGGTTACGCCTCTTCCAACACCTGCAGCACCATCAATCCCCCCTACAGTTACTATAACAGGCCCTTCACCTGAAGAAATTGCCGCAAGGCAAGCCACTCGCAGAAAGTCTGGGATGATGGTACTAAATGGTAATGTTGCGGCATCTTCACCAGAAGCAGTTAGTGCCGGCTCTCCACTAAAACTGGCTAAAACTGCCACAGCACAAGTAACTGCAACTACCATTGGCAGTACCGATCGCATGATTGCTCAAGGAAAACTGATCGATGCCGTACTTGAAACTGCTATTAATACTGATTTGCCAGGCTTGCTCCGAGCAGTTGTAAGTCGCGATATTTACGCTGAATCAGGTAAAAACATACTGATACCTAAAGGCTCTAGATTAGTTGGTGATTATAGCAACACCATCGCAAAAGGCCAACAAAGGGTAGTAGTAAACTGGAACCGTGTTATCAGGCCAGATGGGGTAGATATTGCAATCGCTTCCCCGGGTACTGACCAATTAGGCCGCACAGGTGTAACTGGAATTGTAGATAATAAATACATGGAAATCCTTGGCCGGTCATTATTACTTAGCATAATGAGCGTTGGTGGTGCAATGGCAGCAGATGCAATTAACCCATCTAGCGGCGCAACTTCCAGTACATCAAGATCAGCAAGCGGTGATACTACAACAAGCACTACTGCAACACCTACCGACTACGCCATAATAGACAGCGTTAAAAACCTGGGAAATGTCACTTCAAGAATGATAGAAGGCACATTCAACGACAAGCCTACTATTTTAGTGCAACAAGGCAGTCTTATTAAAGTATTTGTAAACAAAGACCTGATTTTCCCTGAATCAGTTGCAGGAAAAACAAATATTATCAATTAATTTTAGTGTTTATATAGCGGCTAACACATTGTAAAATCTATAGTTTATCTACCCCATCTTTCTTTGCAACGACGGAAGGAGCATTGTTTACAAATAGCAACGGCAATGTATTTATCCTAAGAACCATCCGCTGGCGTCATCCTGAATTTATTTCAGGATCCAGCCTTCAATTTAAACAACCATTTGTTCTTTTTTGCCAGACTAACAATAAAATGAAACCACAAAATATCTTGTAACCATGGATCCTGAAATAAATTCAGGATGACGCCAGAATTGAGGCCTCCCTATAGAATAAAAATTTGAGAAATACCTTGTCATCAAATTATGCTCCCTTTACAATCACTAACACTTAACACTAACACTAAGAATCCTATGAGTCACGCAGCCTTAGAAACATACCTCACCCCGCTTAAGAACATCTTCGCTGAAGATGGCGTGGCCGAGATTTCCATCAATACACCGGGCGAGGCATGGATCGAGAAACGCGGCGATATGTCGCGTATCGATTTGCCTGAATTTGATTTCGAGCATTTAAAAGGGCTGGCAAGGCTAATCGCGCAATCGACTGAACAGCGCGTAAGCGAAGAATTACCGCTATTATCCGCGACATTGCCCAATGGTTTCCGTATCCAGATAGTTTTCCCGCCAGCCTGTGAATCCGGCAAGGTTGTAATGTCTATCCGTAAAGGCTCCACCCTTAACTGGAACCTTGATGATTACGACAAAATGGGTGCTTTTAGTCATACTGCAATTGACGATATTGAAGATCCTCACAATGCAGAGCTCCGTAAAATGCTTGATGAAAACAGGATAAAGGAATTCCTGATTAATGCTATTCTGTGGAAGAAGAATATCATTATAAGCGGCGGAACATCTACTGGTAAAACTACATTTACCAACGCCTGCCTTAAGACTATACCATCTGAAGAGCGCTTGATTACCTGTGAAGATGCGCGCGAGATAATACTAGACCAGCACCCAAACCGCGTACACCTTATTGCATCAAAAGGTGGACAAGGCCGAGCTCAAGTCACCACCCAGCATTTAATTGAGGCCTGTTTGCGCCTGCGCCCTGACAGGATAATAGTAGGAGAGCTGCGTGGTGCTGAGGCATTTAGCTTTTTACGTGCGATAAATACTGGTCACCCAGGTTCTATTTCAACACTACACGCCGATACGCCGGCCATGGCACTAGAGCAGTTAAAACTGATGGTAATGCAAGCAGGCCTTGGTATGCCACCAGCTGAAGTGAAAGAATATATCCATGAAGTTATTGATATTGTGATACAGTTAAAAAGAACTGGCAAAGTCCGTCATATTTCAGAAATATATTATAAGAACAGGCATAGCTCTACACATACGTGAGAAGAGCAATTTCCCTATATTTGCAAAGGCAAAGGCTTTATTTCTTTGGCAGGCGTTTTTTTAGGAAAAACATCATATTTGCAACAATACTAAAGCCTGGCACTCGTATTATTAAATTAAACAGCCAGTCAGGTATACGATCGAAAATAAAACGGTAAAAGTGTTTGTGAGGAAATCTCGGGTATTCCTTTTCCAGAATTATTCCCGGATGCACCTCATTACTTTTCAAATAGCCATATATCAACTCTCCCAACCTCTTGCCATAAAAAAGTGCAGTATGAATTCCACCTGCAGTAAGTGGCGAAACAATGCCAGCCGAATCCCCAACAAGTATAACATTATTTCTATAAAAAGGCTTTACCACACCACCGATCGGAATTAACCCGCCTCTTTTTTCAGTAATCTGCGCATCTTTCGCATTCATTTCGTTTTTTATAAATTCAAGAAAGCCTTCTAAATCAGGCCTACCTTGCTTTTTCTTATTATATATTTTTGCCACGCCTATTTGAGTTACCTTCGGCCCGGGAATAAGCCATCCGATATAACCTGGGGCATATTTCTGGCTAAGAAAACAATAGAAAGCGTCCACATTATCAACCTTTATTCCCTCATATTCAAATTCTGTTCCTATAAGGAATTTCTCGTTTTTTCCTAAATTGCATAGTTCGGCTACTTTTGATTTCGCACCATCTGCACCAATCAAAAACCGCCCTTTGAACGTGTCATTTACAATTACAAAATCGCCACTTTCCTGAACATCAGCAAGCGCATTACCAAAAAAGAAATCAACACCATATTTTCTTGCATCTTCAACCAGATAATCCATTAATTCAGGCGTATCCGTGGCTAAAAAAAGATAATCCTTAGATTTAACTTCTATATACTGCTGTGCAGAAGAATATAGCCTTACCTGCCGGATTTCCTTATATAAATAGGGGGGTAGCTCCACCAGATCAGCTGCTTCATTAACAAAAATACCAGTAGTATGTATGTTATCCTTTACATCCTTCTTGCGTTCCAGCACAGCAACCGATAATCCTTTAGCAGCAACTTCTTTTGCACAAGCAATCCCGGCAAAACTAGCCCCTATTATAATTACATCATAATTTTTCATTCGGCCTTAATAGTTTATGGTTGTTCTATTTAACCTCAGTTTTGGATAATTCCTAGCTCTGTCACCCTGAGCGCAGTGGAGCGTGTTTAGAGTAGCTAAACGAAAGCGTAACGCAGTCGAAGGGTATGCAAAGTAAAGATCCTGTGGCATACCCTTCGACTGCGTTTCACTCCATATCGTTACACTATATTACGTTTCATTCCGCTTAAGGGTACAACTACAGAGTAAATTCCTATCCAAAACTGAGGTTATTAAGAACGATTCATATCACAATGTAACAGCCATGCAATAGCACACTACTAATTCTTAATGCATATAAAAAATTGTCCTGTACTCCGAAATAAGATATGAATATATTGTTATGTATCTCTATCACAATTAAAGAAGTCAAATGGACGACTTACTACGCAGTATAAGAAACTTTGTAATCATTTCCCTGATGGCTTTCATAGTCTTAGGCATATGCTTGATCGTATCTGCAATACTGGTAACTGTTACCATCTCTGATCCACAAACTGTTAAATTTACTGGCGATGTATTTGTCGATACCATACATTACTGGCATCATTTTTCCCATTGGTGGGGTCAGTGGTGGCAGCACAAGTCAGAAATATCATTAGATTACAAAGGTTTTTTTGTAGTAAAACTTTTTGCTTTTACTTTTTTACCTCCCTCTGCACTAGGCATAATGGCTTTCCTCTTCCGCGCCCCACTTATGGACTGGCGCCCATATCATAAGGAAGAATCTATCCATGGTGATGCGAAATGGGCTGATGAAAAAGACATCCGCAAAGCTGGTTTGCGTGAAGCCAAGGGAATGCTGCTTGGTAAAGATACCAGAGGAAAGTTATTGGTCGCTGGAGGCTTTCAGCATGCGCTTTTATTTGCGCCAACGGGTTCTGGTAAAGGTGTGGGCTTCGTTATCCCCAACCTTCTTTTCTGGGAAGAATCCGTATTCATTCACGATATTAAACTCGAGAACTACCAGCTAACCAGCGGTTGGCGCAAGCAAAAACTTGGACAGGATGTGTTTCTGTGGTGTCCTGCTGATTCCAACGGCGTTAGCCATTGCTATAACCCGCTTGAGTGGATTAGTACCAAGCCCGGCCAGATGGTGGATGACGTACAAAAAATCGCCAACATCCTGCTGCCTGACACCTCCGACTTCTGGGAAAGTGAGGCGCGAAGCCTGTTTACCGGGATTGTGCTTTACCTATGCGCCGTACCGGAAAAACAACAATCCTTCGGCGAAGTGGTTCGCACATTGCGTAGTGATGACGTAGTATATAACCTGGCAGTGGTGCTCGATACCATCGGTAAGCAAATTCACCCGGTGGCATATATGAACATCGCATCTTTCCTGCAAAAAGCCGATAAAGAGCGTTCAGGTGTGATATCAACACTTAACTCCAAGCTCGAGCTTTGGGCAAACCCATTGATTGACACCGCCACCGCCAGCAGCGATTTCAACATCAACCAGTTTAAACGCAAGCCAACAACAGTATATGTTGGACTAACACCTGATAACTTGAAGCGTTTAGAGCCGCTGATGCAGGTATTCTACCAGCAGGCAACCGAGTTCCTTAGCCGTCAGATGCCAACTGACGACGATAAATACGGCGTTCTATTCATGATGGACGAGTTCCCGACCTTAGGTAAAATGGAACAGTTTAAGTCAGGTATTGCCTATTTCCGTGGATATAAAGTGCGTCTGTTCCTGATTATTCAGGATACTGAGCAGCTAAAGGATATTTACGAAGAAGCCGGAATGAACTCGTTCCTGTCGAACTCGACCTACCGTATCACCTTTTCGGCCAACAACGTGCAGACCGCCGAGCTTATCTCAAAGATGGTGGGTAATAAAACCGTTGAGCAGATATCAGCTAACAAACCGAAATTCCTTGATTTGAACCCGGGTTCGCGTTCATTGCACGTATCCAAAACCCAAAGGGCGCTATTGTTACCACAGGAAGTTATCAACCTTGATAGGGACTTGCAGATTCTACTTATCGAGTCCAGCCCACCAATCAAGTCGAAGAAGATTAAATACTACGACGACCCGCTTTTCACTAAGCGTCTGCTTCCACCTATCGAAGTTCCAACCCAGGAACCTTACGACCCACGTAAAAACGTGAAAGAAGAGCCTAAGGCTGATAATGCTTAAAGTATAAGCAAATAATAACCTTCATAAATTAACTTCATTGGTAATCATACTCTCAGGCTGTCACCCCGCATTTATTGCGGGGTCCACTTGAATAGATAGTGACGAATAATTTACTTCCTACTTTTTACCTTTGCACCACCAACTTTATTTTTCTCTCCCCCACTTGACTTTGGACTATATCCATAAAACCCGCCGTCTTCGGCGTGCTAATATTTTTTAGGTGGGGGAGTT
>JAJONM010000003.1 GCA_021323415.1 Rickettsiaceae bacterium | reverse complement strand
GCATAAACCTGCTTGGAGTCACAATTAATAATGACAGCATCCAGCTGCTTTGCTATAAGCATCGCAAGCGCTGATTTTCCACTGGCTGTGGGGCCGGATAATATAATGATTGGATTTTTCATAATGAGAGCTAAATAACACAAACGAGACAAACATGCAAAACGTTATCACACTAATTACCAATCCAGCAAAGCAGGTACTGGACGATTTTCTAATAAACAAAGTCTTCATCGCGATTGAAAAAACCAAGGCAAAAGTATCTAATATTAGCTGGCTGGCAAGCGATACTGCCTGCGATATTTTTTTCGACAGCGACTCTCCAGAAGAACTAAATGCCACCCTGCCTGTAAAATTAGAGGGGCTAAACCTAGATTTTATCGTCCAAAAAAACTCCAACCGTAAAAAGAAAATGCTGATTTCCGATATGGATTCAACCATAATCCAGCAGGAATGCATCGATGAAATCGCAGCAAAACTGGGCTTAAAAGAAAAAGTATCGGCAATTACCGAACGCGCGATGAATGGCGAACTGGATTTTAAGGATTCGCTTCGTGAGCGCGTTGGCCTGCTTGCCGGACTTGACTCAAGTACCTTAGATGATGTTTATAAAAACCACATAGAATTAATGCCTGGCGCAACCGAGTTAGTACAGACTATGCGCAAGAACGGTGCTCATTGCGTTTTAGTCTCTGGCGGATTTACTTTTTTTACCAATAAAATCGCCGAGCGGGTTGGCTTCCACGCCAATCATGCTAATATACTTGAGATAGCGAACAATAAATTAACAGGTAAGGTTACCCAGCCTATCCTGGATAAAAATAGCAAGCTTGACTCGCTAAACCAGATATCAGCAAGCTTAAGCCTTACTCCTGACGATATATTGGCAGTCGGCGATGGAGCAAATGATTTGCCAATGTTAAAAAATGCTGGTTTAGGAGTTGCTTATCATGCCAAACCTGCTGTACAAGAAGAAGTGAAGTTTAAAATTAACCACACAGATTTGACATCATTGCTATATGCGCAAGGCTACAAAAAAGAAGAGTTTATATAACGCAGACCAAACGAGTAGTGAGGCGGCAAATATGAATGAACCAGAAGATTTTCAGGAATATATAAACAACCTATGCAAGATGGCCGCACTTTACAATCAGGCTGCCAAAGAAACTATAGAAAACAGTGCTGATATAGATATGCCTCCGGCATATAAACAAATGGCCAGTACTATAGCCCAGATTAACGCAAAATTTCTAGAACACCCGGAGAAATTTTACGAAAAGCAGCTGGAACTTTATTCAGATTATTTAAATGTGTGGAATAATTCGTGGCAGCGCTATTTAGGTGAATCCGCAAAACCACTTTATCAGGCCGACCCAAGAGATAAGCGCTTTAAAGACTCCGCCTGGAACGAAGATTTAGTTTTTGATTTTATGAAACAATCGTATTTAGTCACTAACAAATGGCTACATAATATGATTCACGACCTGAAAGGAGTTGATAAAAAAACTGCAGAGAAATTTGAATTCTATACTAAGCAGCTGATTGACGCGATGTCGCCTAGCAATTTTGCTTTTACTAATCCTGAAGTTATTAAAGAAGCTATCAATACTAATGGCGCCAGCTTAATGAAAGGCTTCCAGAATTTACTGCGTGATTTGGACGGCAACAAATTAGATATAACAACAGCAGACATTGGCGCTTTTAAACTAGGTGAAAACCTGGCTACCAGCCCTGGCAAGGTTATATACAAAAATGACCTGATGGAGCTAATTCAATATGAACCAGTGGAAAAACAAACCTATCAAACACCGGTTCTTATAATTCCGGCATGGATTAATAAATATTACATTCTCGATTTATCTGAAAGCAATTCTTACGCCAAATGGCTACTTAAGCAGGGCTACACTGTGTTTATGATATCATGGGTTAACCCTGATAAAAGCCTGGCGCATAAGAAATTTGAAGATTACATGCTTGAGGGCCCCCTTGCAGCCCTTACTGAAATAGAAAAAGCCACAGGCGAGAAAGAAGTAACTGCAGTGGGTTATTGCCTTGGCGGGACATTACTATCCTGCACTATGGCTTACCTAAAATCAAAAAACGACACCCGCATAAAAGCCGCAAGCTTGTTGACTACCATGGTTGATTTTGGCAATGTCGGTGAAATGTCGGTGTTCATTGATGAAAAGCAGCTTGAAGAACTCGATAAAAAAATGAAAGAAACCGGCTTTTTGGGCGGAGATGAATTAGCTGCTATGTTTAGTGCCATCCGTGCTAATGATTTAATCTGGTCATTTGTTATTAATAATTATCTGCTTGGTAAAAACCCGATGCCGTTTGATATTCTGTACTGGAATGCCGATACCACTCGCATGCCTGCAAACGCACATAGTTTTTATTTGCATAATATGTATCTAAAAAACCTTCTTGGGAAACCAAATGGAATTAACCTTGCGGGCACTCCAATTGACGTAACCAAGATCGACACTCCATGTTATATATTAGCCACTTTAGAAGATCATATAGCACCTTGGCAAACCACTTTTGAAACCACAAAATTATTTAAAGGTAAAAATAGATTTGTACTGGCAGGATCTGGCCATATTGCAGGCGTTATAAACCCACCTGACAAAAATAAATATGGGTTTTGGTTAAATGATAAGCAAAGCAGCAATTGCCAGCAGTGGCTACTAGAAGCTAAGCAATATGATGGCTCCTGGTGGAATGATTGGCATGAATGGAACAAGAAATTTTCTACCAAGAAAGTAACAGCACCTAAACCTGCTAAGGGTATTTGTGATGCACCTGGGGCTTATGTTAAGGTAAAGTAATTAGTAGCGCCTATACTTACTCACACCTTCCAAAACCACTACAAAATTGTATACCCTTCCCTCATACCGCCCTGTTGGGTCAAGCTTTTTACCATGAGCAATAACACGCTCCTTGTCATCACTTGTAAGCTTCTTTAGGTTTTTATCGGTATCATTCTTTGGATGTTTATCAAAAAACATCATTGTGGCCACTTCCCTAAATTCTGGCTGCCTGACAAAGTAATTTATATGCGGTGCCATTTCATTGTTTTTCATTCCGGGCAATACGGTAATAAAGCTAAATTCCCCAAGATTATTGGTTTGCGCCGCCCCACTATAACCAAAGTTTTTATCCATATCCTTATCCGCTAAATCCCACTCGGACGTTGGGGTGTAATCATCTTCATATTTCCCTGTAGCATCCGTCTGCCATATTTGCACTTCGGCACCTTCTATCGGGAAACAATCTTCATCGACCACCTTTCCTCTTATTTCTATATATTGCCCCTCAGCACGCCGCGCAGAACCGGGCTTGCGCATAAGGTTGTTACTCTTTTTAATTTTTTTCTGTGGGATGTTATCAGGGTAAATAGATGGTGTTACCGTACACTCCATAATTATCCCTTCAGTAGCTTTTTTTGCTGTGCCACCTGCATTATCATCTTCTGATTCTGCTGCGCCTTCCCCATCAGAACCATCTGCTTTTTTACTTTTCGATTTTTGTTTTTCTTCAGTATTTTCTTCGCCGCCTTCTTTATCTTTTTCGAAGATGTCTTTCAGCGAATCCATCAGGCTCTTGTCTTCACCGGCTGCCGCATCCTTTTTTACCCCACCCAGAACCTCAGAACCATCGCCACCACCGGCAAGGGCAATAGAGACCATGCTTACGCTTAATAATATTATAGCAAAAAATATCCTGAAAAGACCTAGCATCGTTTACCCATATTTATAACGAGCTAAATCTATAAGAATGGGTATGATTTTTCAATGGTAATATACTGGCAAATAAAAAGGGCCTGTGAACGTTCACAGGCCCTTTTATTTTTAATTGTTAACTACAAGCCCCATTTAGCTTTGAGGTAAAGGTCAACATTTGCACGATCAGTATCAGTAAGGGCAGAATTATATATCATAATTTCACCAATAGTAACCGTAGCATAACTACCAAAGGCAGACCTTGCTACGTTGAAAGGAGCTGTTGGGTTTTTAAAAGTACCTGCACTGGTTGCTGCTGTTCCTGCTGAACCATTTAGCCAATGCTGTAGTGTGCCACTTGAAAGAGCCGGATCAAACCTACTAGAGAAATAATGCGAACCACTCCAGCCAACAGATGTACTTAACCATGTTCCAGCAGTATTCTTATGATAGTTTGCTCCTCCTTCAAGGGCAAATCCTCCTTCATTACTACCATCCCTCCATTCAATCACATCTCCAAGTCCGTTATATCCCTTTAATACTATGAAGGTTGTGATACCTGTACCGGTAAAGGAGAAGTTGCCTGAAGTGCTTAAGTACTGGCTACTCGTACCTGTAAATACTAAGGCAGGTTTAGTACCAAACTGGTTTGCAGAATACACAGGATAAGTACCAGCCGCACCAGAATTAACAACGCTATATGATGCATAGCTTGAGTAATTTGCTCTATCTCTCCAGCAACCGATGGAATTCCCTGTTGTAGCAGCTGTTGTACAAGCAGAATTTGTGTACATACTATTACTATTTGTCGCATCAAGCCATAGAAGTGGATCTTTTGGCGCACTTGCAGTAACAGGCATAGGAGATGGAACATGGGCAAGTGTACCTAAGCCCCATTTTGATGCTAAAGAATCTTCAACAGTTGCCTGATTTGCAGCACTAAGGGCCGAGTTATATATTATTACTTCACCTATATCACCATCATAGAAATTCGACGTACCATTATATGCAGAGCCTATATATGTCTGAGTCATTGGTTGACCAGATGGATATGCACCTCCTGCTGCACCAGAATGGCTATTATAAGCATATTCTAGTAATGCCCCATTTCTATATATAGATACACCTTTTGTTGACGACAGAACCCATGTTAGAATCTGAGCACCAGTTGTAGAGGCTGGTCCATTTGTACCCATATACGAGGTTCCGTTAAAGAAGTCTGGATGGTATAAGGTTGAATGAGCCAAACCAGAACTACTTGGAGAATAGCTGAGCAAGTAATGTAACCCGTTATCGCCCACTGCATCAGGATTAACAACTAAGAACATAGTATAGTTACTAGCGGATTGCCCCATATCTGCTATACCAATAGAACTACTTGTACCATTGAAATCAAGGCTGTTTTTACCAGAACCTATACCATTTGCAGTATAAGTTGGTTTATTAGTAGCTTGAATCACATTTTTAGAATTACCACTTAAATCTTTAGCACAACCAACACCTTGCGTAGTTGTAGCTGCAACTGTACACGCAGTATCCGTATATAAACTTGTAATTGGACTAGCATTATTAGCTGAGTTTGCATCAAGCCAGAAAATAGGGCCAGTAACCGGCGGAGTTGGCAGAAGCGGAGCTATAGTTATACCCCATTTAGTACCAAGATCCGCTTCCACTGTTCTTTGCTGGCTTCCAGCACCTGTAGTCAATGCACTGTTGTAAACCAACACTTCTGCGATGTAACCTTTTAATGGGTAACTACCACCACCCGTTACTTTACTACCTATATAAAATGTATCAGTACCATTATAAGCTATATTACCCGTAGTAGCGCTTCCTGTTTGGGCCACGCCATTGACATATATAGAAGTCCCACTACCTGAAACTACACCTGTTATAACAGAGAAATAATTACTGGTTGGCGAAGTTGGGAATGTTGCATAATCACTACCCCATGCAGCAGTTCTTTTCGACATTATAGTAGGTTTTGCTGTCGTAAGATCATAATACAAGTTCCATCCAAGTGCACCTGTTGTATCGTTATAGCTTGCTATCATTGGATAGCCAGTTAAGCTTGTATCTATTGCCGCAACTGCAAATACAGTAAGACCAGTAGTTGCTTTAGCAACAGAGTTAGTTCCGGCAGTAAGGAAATCACCACCATCAAAATATAACGCATTTTTATTGGTTACGGTACCCGCGCTAAATTGCCCTGCTCCGGTTAATCCAGTTTTTAGTAACGGAACAGTAGTTAGAGCACCAGTTTGGTAAGCGTTTTTACCATTGCCACTTTGATCCTTAAAGCATGGAACTGCGGTGTTATTAACTGTGGCTCTATTCTGAAGAGTACAATTAGGGTCTTTAGATACACCTCCATCATAACTTGCATCTAGCCAGAGCGCAGGGCTTGCAGGATATGTGGCGGGTAAGTTTTCAAGCAGCTCAAAGGACGTAGCGGTATCAATCCCCCATTTCGCAGACATGGCAATTACAAGGGCATCGCGGTTTGCAGTGCTAAGCGCTGAATTATAAATAAGTACTTCAGCAATCTTCATAGTAGAAAAATTACTAGACGTGGTAATATTTCTTCCCATTTCAAGTTTTGCCGCAGTATTAGCCATGTTTCCAACAGCTTGCGCTGTTCCTACTAGATCACCATTACGCCATTGGTAAATATACCCATTTTCAATAGTTGAAACAAGTATATAAGGAGTACCAGCTGCCCAACCAGTATTAGGGCTAGCAGCATTCCATCCTGTAGTATAGAAATAACTATCAAGGCCACCTACCCCATTGTTTTCAAATGCAAATCCACCCACATTTCCTGCAGTTCTCCAGTTAAGCAAATCACTGCTAGCTATTGCATTAAAGTGCGTAAATACAACTAATGCCGTCATATTTGCACTGCTACCAAAGCTAAAGTTACCTGCTGTTGCCAGATACTGGCTGCTTCCTGCAGTAAAGTTTAAAACTGGTTGTGAATATAGGGAGCCTCCAACTGTTATATAAGTTGGTTTACCAGATCCTGAATTTACCAGGTCATTTGTATGGCTGGTAGTGGTCAAATCCTTCATACAAGCTACCTGATTAGAGGTAGAGGCGCCGTTTAGAGTAGTAAGCGTAGTAGCACAGCCTGTATCAGCAAACGCACTCTGGTTATAGTTAGCATCAATCCAGAAAATAGGCACCTGAGTAGTTGGGTTAGTAAGACTAGGTGGTGATGGCAATGGATTAATAGTGAGCGGTGCCGCAGTATGGGTCATTGTAATACCCCATTTTGGCCCAAGATAATCCTCAACCGCAGTTTGCTGTGCAGTAGTAAGGGCCGAGTTATAAATCATTATTTCACCAATTTCGCCATAGAAACTACTTCCACAGCCCGCCGAATATCCTTCTGTAGAACATCTCTCACCTATAACCAGTTTCGTCATAGTAGATGCACTGTAATTACCACGTGCGATGTAAGTGCCGTTCCTGAACATTATACCGCCATTAGCACCAAGTGAGCTGTTGAATATTAATGTCAGAACTTGTGCAGTTGCCGTAGCAGGAGTTGAAGATGAATAATATGATCCCTGGAAGTATGACACATTGCCACTTCCACTATTAGCCATTGGCAAGCTAAATCCGCTAGCATCCATATAAAATCTAAAGCTGGCTATATCAACCGGTTTTACCACTGAGAATATGCTATAATTGCTAGAGCTGGAGTTAATAGTAGCAAACGCTTCCATCCTGCGTCCGGCACTATTAGGTATCGTCATTGTATTTTTAGTACCTATACCATTAGCCTTATATGTAGGTAAATAAGCACTAGGATTACTTACGTTTTTGCCGTTACCACTCAAATCGCGTAAGCATCTGAATGATTGACCAGTAGTCGCACGCGTAGAACTACACGTCTGATCAGCAAACGCGCCATCACTATAACTAGGGTCTACCCAGAAAAGAGGGGTTGCAGCAGGGCTAAGAGTAGGCGCTGTTGGCAAGTTAAGCGTCAAAGGATGCGCAACAGTGATACCCCATTTAGTGCCAAGAGCATCCTCAACTGCTTGTTGGTTTGCTGTTGAAAGAGCTGTTGGGTAAATCAACATTTCACCAATATAGCCATTTAAGCCAGTATTTAAACTACCACCAATTTGTGTAGAAGTACCAATTGTTTTGGTTGTATAGGCGAAGGTATCGAGCTGCGCACCATTTCTAAAGAACTTGCCGCCTGCAGCTGCAAGTGAAGCAGTTATAATCTGGTTACCAGCTATAGAACGTATGTTATTACCAACGAGAGATGAGCCATTGTAGTAAGCCATTCTTAAGTTGGAAGTTGTAGACATTGTTAAATAGAAACTGCTACTTTGGAAATATCTCTGGAAATTATATGATACAGATTCAAGATCATAATTTTCTTTCATTACTACAAAGAACGTGTAGTCGCTGGCTGTACGGGTAAGGTTAGAACCTGCAGCATCCTGGACGCTCAAATATTGACTACCTGTAAAATTAGCAACAGCCAATCCGCCAATACCAGCCGTAACATAAGTTGGGTTTCCGCTTGAATTTGTAGCCTTATAGTTATTACCACTTTTATCTTTCACGCATTGCAGTGCGCCGCCGTTAGTCACCGCACCAGTACAACCACTACCACTAAATACAGTTGCAGAATCACTCATATCCAACCACAGGAATACTCCTGGAACAGTTGGGGAAGTTGGGTGTGTTACAGTAACGCCCCAGTCAGATGCAAGCGAATCTTCAACCGCTTGTTGGTCTGCAGTATTAAGAGTTCTGTCATAAATCAGTATTTCACCTATATCACCAGCATAATATGCAGATGTACCTGTATAAGCAGAACCTATAGCCACCGCGCCTGATGTACCATACGCTGTTTGGGCATAAGTGCCATAATCCCATAATTGGCCGTTTTTATAGATTTTACCACCAGCAGTACTACTCAATATATAAGTTAAAACTTGTGCAATTGCTTGCGGAGTCTGCGAATTTCCGGCAACTGTACCACCATAACGGTATGCTCCATACGAAGAAGAGCTTGTATGCATTAATGTAAAGACAGAAGTCTGCGAATCAAAGAAATACTGGCTTGCAGCAGTTGATGTTGGTTTAGCTACTACAAAAATACTATAATTGCTTGCTGTATGGGTAACACCGGTAGCATCCAGTGAATCTGACGTACCATCGAATCGCAGTGTAGTATTTGTACCAATACCATTTGCCTGGTAAGCAGGCTGTTTAGTACCAGTAGCCTGGTCTGCATGGCGTTCATTACCGCTTAAATCCCTCCAGCAAGCAGCCCCTGCACCCAAAGTAGCGAGTGTGGCAGAGCAAGCTGTATCCGCAAATACGCCATATTGGTAATTAGCATCTACCCAGAAAGTTGGTCCCGAGCCACCTCCTGGCAATGTTGGAGGATTTGGAAGCGCAGGTAAAACTATAGGGTGGTTAATGGTGACACCCCATTTTGGAGCAAGATAGTCTTCAACAATAGCCTGATTAGCAAGACTCAATGCGCTATTATAGACTAATATTTCGCCAATAGCTCCGGCATAGTAATTGGCAGCAGCATCATATCTTGCGCCAATACCAGTAGTTCCACCAATTGCAGATGCAGTATATGTTCCGCTAACAAGCGGCATACCATCACGAGATACTTTGCCGCCGGCACTGCTATCGAGCACAAAAGTAAGCAATTGAGCATTTGCCGTAGCGAGTGCAGTATTAGCTTTTTCAGCACCATCATAATACGCAACTTTACCATTTGGTGATGCCGTAGCATTCATATGCGCAAGGTAGAACCTACCTGTTTGAGAATCAAAATAGTTTTGGCTAACTGTAGTAGTATTGGTTGGATCTATTATTGCAAAAATTGTATAGTTAGAGGCCGCACTAACTGCGCCTGTTGCAACAAGCCCATCCCCACCATCGAAGATAACTGCATTTTTCGTTCCAATACCATTTACATTATAAGTAGGTTGTTTCGTACTAGTTGCCTGAATTGCATTATGCGGACTTGCACTCAAGTCTTTCCAGCATCCTACTGATTGGGCCGCAGCAGTAACAAGCGTAGTACATGTATTATTTGTATACAGGCTAGGCGTATAGCTACCATCTATCCAAAATACCGGTAGTGGACCACCTAAAGCTGGCGGTGTTGGCGCAGTGCGTGTTACGCTAACACCCCATTTTGCACTCAAATAATCTTCAATAGTTCTTTGGTTATTTTCAATAAATGCGCTATTATAGACTATCACTTCGGCAATATTACCATTTAGCGGGTTCTGGCCGCCAGCTTTACTTCCCAGCTCTAATTTAGGGTTAGTACCATAAGATATATTACCGCCACCACCAGTAGCCGAAACTCCAACACCATTTACGTATAACTGCTGAGAAGTACCAGAAACAATAGCTGATACAATATAATATGTATCCGTTACCGGAGCAGAACCATACGAAACATAGTCACTACCCCAAGCCCCCGTTCTCTTTTGCTGAGTGCTAATTTTATACAATGAGTCACTTTTATAAAATAAGCTATAGCCTGTTGTACCAGTTGAATCACTATAAGAAACTATCTGAGGAT
Organism: Rickettsiaceae bacterium; assembly: GCA_021323415.1. Lineage (GTDB taxonomy): Bacteria > Pseudomonadota > Alphaproteobacteria > Rickettsiales > UBA6187 > JAJONM01. The sequence continues at coordinate 40,786 of JAJONM010000003.1, read as the reverse complement.
GAGTACCTCCAGCACTAGTAACATCTGAAGCAACAGCAAATAATGTTAGAGCATCAGTAGTTTGAGTTACAGCAGAAGCCGCGGTAGCTAAAGAGTCATTTGAACCATCAAATGTTATAACATTTTTAGAATTAAGATTATTTAATGTTAATACTGGCTGGTTATTAACTGTTGCTTGCGTTGTATTATGCGGCGTAGAACTTAAATCCTTCCAGCAGCCAATTTTATCACCATTCTCCACAGCATAGGTTGTACATGCAGAATCAGTAAACAAGCCAGCAGCATAAGACGCATCTACCCAGAAAACAGAACCACTAACTGGTAATGGAGTTGGCGGGGCTGCAGGGTGCGAAACTGAAATACCCCACTTAGCACCTAGGTAATCTTCTATTGTTGTCTGATCTGTGTTATTTAAAGCTGAAGCATAAACTATAAACTCACCAATATCACCGGTATAAGTATGGCCTACGGTACTTGTACCCGACATTGTAATCTGTGTATAAGCAGAAGTACTGCTTGATATACCGGAACTATCCGAACCACCACCATTCCTGTAAATCTTACTTCCTGTAGCTCCGGCAGTAGAATCCAGCACAAAGGTTAGGATCTGCGGTACAGCAGTTGACGCTAAAGTATTGCCTTGGTACGAACCGTAGTAGTATGCTACCTTGGTGGTATTACTTGCATTCATCAGATAAAAACCAGGGCCAGTTGAATAGAACAAATATCTGGATGCTGCTACAGCTGATGGATTTATAACAGCAAAGAATGTATAGTTGCTAGCCGACGAACTAAGTGCTGAGCTTAAAGTTAATTGTTTAGTAGTTGCAGTATAATCAACTGCGTTCTTAGTATTTATCCCATTTGCCGCATAAGTTGGCCTGTTACCAGCCGTTGCCTGGATGGCATTTTTGCCATTTGTAGCAGGATAAACGCTTAAGTCTCTCCAGCATCCAATTGTGTTTGTAGTAACAGCTGCCGTAGCGCATGTATTATCAGTAAATAAGCTGTACTTATAGCTGGCATCCAGCCATAAAGTAGCTCCACTTACAGGAAGCGGACGCGGCGCCAGCTGGATATTCCATTTTGTAGCAAGATAGTCTTCCGCATTTGATAGCTCTGTCGAAGATAAAGCAGCGTTATACATTATTATTTCTGCAAAATCGCCATTTGCCGCCGTACCAGCCATATCGAACCTGGTTCCAATGGTAAACCTATTATTATCCCCAATCCTACCCGTATTGAAAGTATCCGTTTCTTGAACACCATTTAAATATACAGCGGTATTATGATTGCCGGCCACAACTATAGAAACTATTTTAGCAGTTGGTGCAGCGGCATTCGTAGATACAGCTCCGAACGCACCAATCACACCATCAGTCCTATTATAAAATAGTGGTGACGTACCAAATGCTGAATTGCTTGATGCCACAGAGTAAGTTTCTCGGTCATTTGTTCCGTTACTAAAATGAACAAGTGTCTGGCTAGAAGTAGTACTAGCCATTTTAAATACCGTTAATAATGTATACGCACCATTACCAGTATTCGCAGGATTAGTCCCTGTAGATTGATCGGCAGAGAAATAGTCATTACTTCCATCGAAACGTAAGACATTTTTGCCGTTTAATATTTCACGTTTATAAACAGGACGCGCATTAGTAGTAGCTTGGGTAGCATCATTGCCGTTACCACTTTTGTCTTTCCAGCAACCTATTGAATCTCCAGGAGATGCAAGTGTGTCACAAGTATTGCCTTTATATAGGGTAGTAAAATCATCCGCGTCCAGCCACAAAGCAAGACCGGTTTTCTTAGGTATGGCTGAAGCTACGCAAGGTGTACGCAAGTTAGTCCAGCTACCTGCAGCATTACAATCCTTAATTGGCAACCCTTGATAATTTGGCCATTGGCACGAACCTTTCACATCAACATTAGGTGCATCAGTTGCTTGGAAAACATTACCCGCAGTAGTATCTGCAGGACATTGCGTCCTTACACACGCATGGGAAACTGAAGTGTTCCACGTACCATCTGCATTACACCATCTTTTGGGAGGAGTATTATTAGTAGTCGCAAAATCATCAAAACTATATCCGCTTACACAGGCACCTGTTGCTTCAACTCCACCTGCTGTACTATTCCATGTAGCAAAGCCTAATGTATCAAGCGTACCGTCGCACGAAGAGGCACAGTTGCTAAAATCGGTAGTCCATACGCCTTTTGGTGGGTTTGCACCATTACTTGTGCAGGTTTCCATCACAACACCTTGTCTACCGCCAGTACAAGAAGTACCTTCCTGTACGCGTGTTGCACCAAGGTTTTCACCACCATCACAAGTTATAGGAACGCAAGTATCAGCTTTAGTTGTCCAGTAATTACTGCCACCATTTTGGGTATTAGTGACGCATCTTTGAATATGCGCACCTGTTTTACCTGGAGAGCATCCAATATCACGCGTAGTTCCACTTGCGCAAGAACCACTATATTGTGGTGAACAGTTAGAGCCCACACTTGTAACCATCCAGTTACCAGATATAGTACAAACTTCTTTTACTGTACCTAAATAATTATCACCACACTGAGCAGACGAATTTCTTGACGCTCCAATACTTTGGGAATTACAGGTTATAGCCGCACATGTAGTTGTGGCAGATAAATAAGAGCCCCATGTACCGCCAGAACAAACAGGATATAAAGTACGGCCAGTCCAGCCTAAATCACAAGCCTGTGGCGCCCTTGTAGAACCATTTGTACAAGATATTGTCGCATCAGGGGCACAATCACTGCTATCAATTCTCCATACACCATTTTCTGTACAGGTTTGGCGTATTCCGCCACCTGCTGTAGATGCAGGGGCTTTCATTGTATTTATACACCCAACTGTACGTTTATCACCGTATTTACTTCCTTGTGTACATACTACATCGACACATTTTCTTTCAGTAATTTCCCAATGACCTACCAAACTTGCATCAGTAGAAGACGCTGAGTTTACACGGCAAGTTTCTATTACTTTTCCTACAGTTCCAATCGGACATACTTGTGTAATATCAGGAGTTTGCCTTGTTGCACCAACTTCTATACATTCACCAGAAGCATCATCCACCTCTTTCTGAGCAGCATTTGCACTAATTATAAACCTTAAATTACAAGCCAGATCTTTAGTAGAAACTTCGTATACACCATTTGCAGAACAAGTCGCACCAGCACCATCAACACCACGTATGATACCTGTGTCTGCATTGCCATCGTCTGCTTTTTCATCAATTGATTTTGCATCTTCCGGCTTTAAAATAGGTAGGTTATTCGCAGTAGATGAAAAACCTGCAATTTCAATTACTATAGCCTGACTAGGAAGGTTATCAGAAGACGTTGGTATAATAACATTATAGCCACTACCTTTTATGCTTGCTTTAGGAACACCAAGATCAGGAACATATGTGCTTATTCCGTCATATTTTCCTTTAATAAGGCCAGCTATAGCTAAATCTTTCCAGAAATTGAGAGCTTCAGGCGCAGTATCTATTGCACCATTACCATTGCCTGCAGTTGCACCAGATAATAAAGAAACATCGGCAATATCACCCGGTAATGCACCATACTGGGTTCTAAAACTTTCTACTGCACCAGAGAATTTATTAATATCGGAAATTATATCACCAAGACGAGTTTTATTTATCATGGAGACACCGCCAGCCGTTACAACTATAATAGCAGCCGCAGACGCAAGAACCACAGCCATCTCTATAATGCTGGCACCTCTTGCTTTACTGAAGTAACTCGACACCCTTGGTCTCATTAACGCCTCCAAATCCTATCCGCATACATTGCAGGACACAGATTGTGTTTAGCACAATAATTTTTAATTGTAACATATTTTTTATGCAAATGCCAAACATTTTTATACATTTTTGTTACAAACCCTGCAAAGTCCAATAGAAGCGACGCGCAATACCTTGATTTCTCAAGAACTTCTATTCCTAAGTATAGTATAAAATTATTAACAAATAGCTAATGAAGTCATAAATGAGGCGTAAGCCACTCGAAGCTTCCGCCAAGAGTGGTGCCGCCAAGGTGAATCGAACACCCGACCCCGTCATTACCAATGACGTGCTCTACCACTGAGCTATGGCGGCAAGATTAGTCTATTGCAAGAAAACCCAAGCGCTGTATATTTGTACACAGAAGTGTGGCGGAACGTGCCATATAAAAATATTTTTAGCAAGTATTTTTTAGTAGGAAAATGAAAGAAACCCCAGAAGAAAAAGCAGCAAGAAAACTTATCTCTGCCGCAGAAAGTACTAAAAAAATTAATTCCAGGAAAAATAAGCTATCTGAAAACTTACGCCTTAATTTGCGGCGGCGAAAAGACAAAAAGTCTTAACCCCTCCTTTTCGTATCAAAAATCTAGCAATATATTTAAAACCATATATAATTCTACTAAATGTTTATAATTTTATATGATACAATAACATTAAATTAACAATTATTGTTGGTCTGGATTTGCACGCATCGAAACCAATCCCTAACTATGTTTCTGATCTTTCGGTTAATTTCGACGAACAGAGAGGATTATACATTGGTGAGTTTTATTCTGGCGGAACCCTGCACCGCATAGAAGGCGCTGACCGCGCTCAGGTTGATTATTTAATGGAAGCCGTAGTTCGTGAACAATACGAACAAATGGTACACGAATTAAATTACTGGAAGCAGCGGGAAGCCGCACGCCAAGCAGCACAAGAGCGGGCGGAAAGAGGCAGAGGCGGTAGCAGTACCAAAGCTGAAAAAGACGACTCCCCAAGACGCATTGATGGAATACCGGTCCGCACATACAAAGCGGATGAGCGCACTGCGCACAAACTTAATATGGGAAGTGTTGTAAAATGGGGTGATATGATGATGATGGCAGCGTCATTGGCTCACGGCAATTATGGCGATCTTGCTTATCATGCTATAGCAACTGCTCTTGGTGATTGGTATGAAGGCGTAGAAAGCATCTGGAACAAAAAGCCAAAAATAAAAATTTTTGCTGTATCTTTTGGTGGCATAATCATTACAGCTACCAGCCGGAAAATGCTTCGCAAATTGCTTATGAGGCAGCAGAATATACGTATCCAACGCATCATGATGAATGTGCGTGAGCACAAAAAGAACCAGGACGATGCACAAGAAGGTGATGCAAGAAGCAAGGCTGCCGACAGACTACGCGCTAAAAAGAAAAAAGCTGAAATCTTAAGGCCAAAATCCTGGGAAAGAAAACTTTCACCTCAAGGCCAGGAAACTGGCTGGCGCGGCAAAACCCTTAACCTAAAAGAACGCCTGAAAGATAAAAAAAACCGCGCGCACGACCTTTGGGAGCATAAGCTAAGTTAGCGCAAAAAAAGATGTAAAGTTTCAACAAACTCTTTTTAGTAGTTAAATTCCAAATTGTGTCATTAGTAACAAATTTTAAAGTCTTTCTTTAAAATTTACTTGCACTTGCACTAACTACTTACACTATTAACACTTGCACTATCTGTTACTCTAGTTATATTCTCACACCAAGCAATCAGTAAGGAGTAATGGCTATGTCCATAATGGCGGATAGCTGGATTCGCGAGCAATCCATAGAAAATCAAATGATATTCCCCTTTGAGGAAAAACAAAAACGTGACGGTGTAATTTCTTACGGGCTCTCCTCATATGGCTATGATGCAAGGGTATCTGATGAATTCAAAATTTTTACCAATGTCGATTCTGCAACTGTTGACCCTAAAGCATTTTCCCAAAAAGGTTTCGTCGACCGCAAGACCGATGTGTGCATAATTCCGCCAAATAGCTTTGTGCTGGCACGCACTGTAGAATATTTCAAAATCCCGCGCGATGTGTTGGTTATCTGCGTTGGCAAATCTACTTACGCCCGCTGCGGCATTATTGTAAATGTAACACCTTTAGAACCAGAATGGGAAGGCCATGTTACGTTGGAATTTTCCAATACAACTCCACTACCTGCTAAAATTTATGCCAATGAAGGTGCTTGCCAATTCTTATTCTTAAAAGGTAACACGGTTTGCGAAACCTCTTACGCTGATAAATCCGGCAAATATATGAAACAGGAAGGCGTTACCCTTCCTAAAGTTGAAAGTGCATTTGAGAGCGCGTAAAGAGATTATTTATGGATAAAATCAGAGTAGTTGGCGGCAAACCTTTAAAAGGTATAGTAGAAATAAGTGGCGCAAAGAATGCCGCATTACCGCTTATGACTGCAGCGCTGCTTACCGAGGAACCGCTAAAACTATCAAATACACCGCATTTGATGGATATAGCCACTATGGCTAACCTGCTTATACAGCACGGTGTCGATTTCAAATTAGACGGAACTTGCCAAAACAGCTTAAAAAGCTACGAAGGTCAGGTTATTATCCTGGATGCCAAAAATATCACAAATTTTGAAGCTCCCTATAGTATAGTCCGCAAAATGCGCGCATCTGTGCTGGTATTAGGGCCTTTACTTGCACGTTTTGGCAAAGCAAGAGTATCACTTCCTGGAGGTTGCGCAATTGGCACAAGGCCTATCGACCTGCATCTTAAAGCCCTTGAGCAAATGGGCGCTAAAATTGACCTGGAAGAGGGATACATTAGCGCTTCTGTGGAAGGCCGTTTAAAAGGCGCGAACATACAGTTCGATAAAGTTTCAGTAGGTGCTACTGAAAACTTACTTATGGCAGCTACACTTGCTGATGGAGTAACAACCCTAGGCAACGCCGCAAAAGAGCCGGAAGTTACCGATTTAGCCCATTGTTTGGTTAAGATGGGAGCAAAAATTGAAGGCATTGGCACTGATACTCTAGTCATAACCGGCGTAGAATCATTGCACGGAACGGAGTATAAAGTAATTAGTGACCGCATTGAAGCCGGCACCTTTATGATAGCCGGGGCTATAACCAATGGTGATATTGAGCTACGCGGTATCGAGCTGGATATAATGCGCGCCACTATAGAAAAATTAGAAGAAGCCGGCGTTGAAATAACACAAACCGAAAGCGGCCTCAGAGTAAGGCGTAAAAATGGCGTGATAAATAGCGTAAATGCCACAACTCAGCCATACCCAGGCTTTGCAACCGATATGCAGGCACAGTTCATGGCTTTAATGTGTATTGGCGATAGCGCATCTGTTATCAACGAAACAATCTTTGAAAACCGTTATATGCACGTCTCTGAGCTTTCTCGCATGGGCGCTGATATTACAGTAGAAGGTCACACAGCAGTCATAAAAGGGCGCCCACTAAAGGGGGCGCAAATCATGGCAACAGACCTTAGAGCCTCTGTTTCGTTAGTTTTGGCCGCATTAGTAGCCGAGGGCGAAACAACTATCAGCCGCATGTACCACATTGATCGCGGTTATGAACGCATTGAGGAAAAATTAGCTATATTAGGGGCTAATATTGAACGTTATAACAGCTAGCAACAAAAAAGCCTTGTTTCCTGCTAGTGTATGGTTTATAAAGCATTCACTTTCCGTATGTGGTCCCGTAGCTCAGCTGGATAGAGCAACAGCCTTCTAAGCTGTGGGTCAGACGTTCGAATCGTCTCGGGATCACCATTTTCTTATGTAAGAAGAAAACAAGTTGAAAAGACTGAAAATCCTTCCTTATAGTTTTATTTGCAAGCCCCATAAACACTATACTGTTACAGTTTGATTTACTATAAGACCTTGCCAAAGGCCTTTAAAGAATCTAAAAAATATATATGCAAAATTTGTTGTCACTATCACCTGATGTTTCCTGGTCTTTTGCTGTAGTTCTTGCATGGGTTGCCGGAGAATTTGGATCGCGCTGGACTAGCTTGCCACGCATAAGTATATATGGGCTGGTGGGATTTATACTTGCAAGTACGCAATTTGGTTTTCTGCCTGCCGCAGAACAGAGTAACATCCTTCTTTTTGCCAATATTGCACTTGGTCTAACTCTTTTCGAAATGGGCTATCGTGTTAACTTGCGCTGGTTACGTACTAATCCATGGATTGGTATTACCGGCCTCGTTGAATCAGTAGTCACTTTTGTTGTCGTATATGCTATCAGCTCCTGGTATGGCATATCAAATATAAATGCCCTGCTTCTTTCCTCGTTGGCTATGTCTACCTCACCTGCTGGCGTACTTCGCGTAATTAACGAGACACGCAGCTCCGGTCAGGTAACAGAACGTATATTACATCTAACTGCAATTAATTGCGTTTTGGCAGTATTTGCCTTTAAGGTAATTGTTGGCCTTGCTGTTTTCAAGACGTCGGGCAATTTTGGTAATGCAGTATCAAGCAGTATGTTTGTTTTAGTCGTTTCTGCAATACTCGGTGCCGTATTTGGTGTGATTATACCCAATATTATGCGTAGCCTAGGCAAGCTATCGCAGGATGGGACTCTTGCTTTTGCACTTTCAATTATCCTACTGGTAGCGATAACCCATGCTGCCAAACTTTCGCCTGTACTAGCTACTATGACATTTGGACTGGTAGCACGACATTACAGGGTAGCACTTAACCAGACCCAGCGTAATTTTGGCGCACTTGGTGAATTGCTTACGGTGTTATTATTTGTGTTTGTAGTATCTACTTTGGAATGGCAAAAAATTTTAGCTGGTAGCGGCTTAGGAGTAATATTAATTGCGGCTCGTCTTGCAACAAAAACTTTTGGCGTTGCGATATTTGCTAAATTAAGCGGGATTACATGGCGAAAAGGGATGTTAACCGGAGTTGCCCTTGCGCCTATTTCAGCATTTGTAATTTTAGTCCTTGAGCAAGCCAGATATTTAGGCATTTCATTTATTGACCAGTTAGAAGCATTAGCAGCAATGACTTTATTCATGGAAGTTTTAGGCCCAGTTATTACGCAACGCGCATTAAAACTGGCAAAAGAAGTCTATAACATTAAGGAGGAATAATGCCTTTAGATCCTTTCACAGAATCTAATGCACTCAGCATGGGCGTTGAACTTGAGCTGCAGCTGGTTAATCTTTCTGATTTTAATCTTACCGCTGCCAGCCCTGATCTTCTGCATCTATTGCAGCGCAAGGAATTCCCAGGGATTGTTGTACCGGAAATTACTGAGAGTATGTTGGAAATAGCCACAGGCATTCAGAATAATTATACAGGACTGTTAAAGCAATTGCAGCAAATACGAGATAAGCTATTGCAAGCTGGTGATATTTTAAATATCGGCATTTGCGGAGGAGGCACACACCCGTTCCAAAATTGGTCAGAGCAAAAGATATTCTCTAAGCCACGTTTCAGGAGAGTTTCTGCTTTATATGGCTATCTGGCTAAGCAATTTACTATATTCGGCCAACATATACATATCGGCTGTACTTCAGGTGATAATGCGATGTTCCTACTACATGCACTAAACCGCTATATACCGCATTTTATTGCGCTGTCAGCCTCATCACCATTTGTGCAAGGAAGAGATACACTGTTTAATTCAGCCCGGCTTAACTCTGTATTCGCTTTTCCACTTTCAGGACGAGCACCATTTATGCTTAAATGGGATGAGTTTGCCAATGGTTTTTTTTCCAAGATGGAAAAGACTGGCATAGTAGGAAGCATGAAGGATTTTTATTGGGATATAAGACCGAAACCGGAATTTGGCACTATTGAACTGCGGGTGTGCGATACGCCGCTCAGTGTTGAAAAAGCTGCCGTGCTGGCTTGTTATTTACAGGCTCTGTGTAAATATTTACTCGAACAGCATGAACCACCACCTATTGAGGATGATTACCTCGTTTATAACTATAACCGTTTTCAGGCATGCCGTTTTGGTTTGGAAGGCTCTATTATTCATCCTAAATCTTACGAAACGCTTTCGCTAAGGGAAGATATTCTTACTACATTACGCAAAATAGAACCATATTTCGAATCTCTTGAAAGCTTTCCTGCTTTAGAACTTCTTACAGCAATAACGCATGAGGGCAGTGACGCTCATTATCTACGTAAACAATATGCCGATAGAGGTAGTGTAGAAGGCATGGTTAATTCATCTTTGGGTAGGTTTCGTGAATAAATTTTACTAAAATATATTTGGTTGTAAGATTGTTTAACAAAAAGTTGCTAAATGCATTACTTCTGCCATTATTGCAAAATGAAGACGCTTTATTTAATCATTATGGGATTTTTGGCTTTTGCTGCAGCAGTGTTTGTTGCCGGCCTTATAGGACTTGGCATTTTCTCATACAAGGAACGCGAAGAAAAAGCAGCGCATGCCTTTTTTTGGTCAGAAAACCTTGGTCCACTTAAGCTTGCTACAGAAATAGAAACTGAGCTGAATGACAAATACACGGAAGGCACCGATATAGGAGAAGTTTTATCTGTAATGTTAAATAATAAAGCAAAATGCTCAAAAGATACAGTTGTTCAGCCCGACAAGAACAATCCGGCATCTCGCACAGCCAGGTATTGCAGCTATACACCGGAAATATATTTCCTCACTACTACCAAAACAGTAGTTTCCATTTTTCACACAAACAATAAAATTGATAGCATAAAAGTTATGCAGAAATCTGTGGGATTCTAGCTATCTATCAAGCGTATCATTGCGCAGTAATCCGCCTAGCGGACTGCCACCTAAAATATGGACGTGAAAATGTGGCACTGTTTGCGAGGCATTTGCACCATGATTAGTTATTATACGATAACCGGTTTTATCTACACCTAACTGTACCGCTATTTTCTGAACCGTAGCAAAAAACCTGCCAATTTCCTCTGGTTTTGCTTTCGTAGAAAAATCATCAAGGGAAGTATACTCGCCCTTTGGCACTACCAGCACATGCACTGGCGCTGCTGGGGTAATATCTTTGAATGCCAGCACGAAATCGTCATTATAAACCTTACTGCAAGGAATCTCCTCCCGGATAATCTTAGCAAAAATGTTGTTTTTATCATATGTCATTTGCTAAACTTTCCGCCCTTTTTTCTCTTCTATTCCTGAAACCCCTTTACGCTTTTCCAGTTCTTTGTAAACAGATTCAGGCTTTATACCCATATCTGCCCACAAAACTAGCAAATGGAACAGTAAATCTGCGCTTTCAGAAACAGCTCCTTTTTTATTACCAGCCACTGCATCAATAACAGTCTCTACTGCTTCTTCCCCTACCTTTTGTGCGATCTTTCCACGACCTTTGGTAAAAAGTTTGGCCACGTAAGATTCTTCAGGGTTAGCTTTCTTGCGCTCTTTTATAGTTTGATAAAGTTGTTCTATGATTGTTGAATCGGTCATTTTTACCCTCTGGAACTTTGGAATGTAAGAACTTTAGAACTTTAAAATCTAAAATTAAAGTTCTAATTTTCTAAAGTTCCAAAGTTCTTATGCTTATAGACGTACAGCAACGCCTTGCTCTTGCATATATTTCTTTACATCTTCAATAGTGTACTCACCAAAGTGGAATATAGAAGCTGCAAGCAGTGCTGAAGCATGCGCCTCCCTCACCCCCACAACAAAATCTTCTGGCGAACCTACACCACCTGATGCAATCACAGGCACAGTAACACTATCCGCGATAGCGCGTGTTAGTTCAATATCAAATCCTTGCTTTGTTCCATCCCTATCCATTGATGTAAGTAATATCTCGCCAGCACCACTTGCTACCATCCTTTGCGCCCATTTTACTGCATCAATTCCTGTGTTTTCCCTGCCACCATGTGTGAAAATTTCATATTTATCAACACCGGTAGATTTTGCATCTATACCGACTACAATACACTGCGAGCCAAATTTTTCTGCCGCCTCTCGCACAAAATCAGGGTTCTTCACTGCCGCCGTGTTAATCGAAACCTTATCCGCACCCGAAAGAAGCAACTTTCTTACATCATCTAGCGTTCGAACTCCCCCACCCACAGTAAGGGGCATAAAGCATTGCTCTGCTACCTGGGTTACTACTTCATAAATGGTCTCGCGGTTATCACTTGATGCGGTTATATCTAAGAAACAAAGTTCATCGGCACCTTGTTTATCATAAATCTTTGCCTGCTCTACCGGATCACCGGCATCTACCAGATCAACAAAATTAACGCCTTTTACTACACGGCCGTCTTTTACATCCAAACAGGGAATTATTCTCGTTTTTAGCATAAATAAACAATTGGTTTTAATTCAGTTAGTAGTTTACTATAGGTTTTTGGAAAAACTGACAAGTTATTATTCCATAGAGCGACGTATGTAAAGAAACGATGGGATGGATATAACAAATAACCAGAATAACAGCGGCAATTTCAACAAAAACACATATAAATTATAAAAGCCTTCTAATCCTGGCGTAACACTTTTAAACGCCGGATCTAGCCCGAGCCAGTAATAAAGTGCAGATGCTAGAGAAATTGAAGCTACTTCACCATGATCTACCCAGGTTTTAAACAGATAGCATATCAGTATGAATGGACTAGCGGCTATTATTAAATTAACCATAAAGAGTACAGTTTTTACAAATTTCTTCATAAAATAACCCTCAAAGAAACTAGTTAGACGCTATCTTAAGCGCTTCTTCTATATTAATCTTCCCTTCATATATAGCACGGCCAACTATAACTCCCACCACACCATCTGATTCTACCTGCTTTACTGCAGAAATATCCGCATCAGAAGACATTCCGCCAGAAGCAATCACCGGAATACTTACCGCTTTAGCAAGCTCGGCTGTGCCTATAATATCCGGGCCTGTCATTAATCCATCACGGTTAATATCTGTGTATATTATAGCAGCCACGCCTGCGTTTTCAAATTTTTTTGCAAGCTCCGTAACTGTTATATCAGAAGTTTCTGCCCAGCCTTCTACCGCCACCTTTCCGCCCTTGCCATCAATACCAACTACAATTTTCCCAGGATATTGGCGGCAAGCAGTTTTTACCAACTCCGGGTCGCGCAGGGCTATAGTACCCAAGATTACCCTTGTAACTCCAGCCTCGAGCCAGCTCTTTATAGTAGCTAAATCTCTGATGCCACCGCCTAGTTGTATTGACATTTTGTCACCAACTGCCGCAATAATGCTTTTTACTGCGTCTATATTAACTGGCTGCCCTTCAAATGCGCCATTTAAATCAACAATATGAAGCCAGGAAAACCCTTGTTTTGCAAATAAACTGGCCTGCTCGCTGGGACTATTATTAAATACCGTTGCCTGGTCCATTTCGCCTTTTTTAAGGCGTACGCACACGCCATCCTTCAAGTCTATAGCTGGAAATATAATCATTTTGATGGTTTTTAAGTTGAATGGAGAGGTTTTTAGCGTTAAATGCACTAATAGACAAGGAATTTTTGCATGAATAGCCCCTTACAAATCCTTGCAATAGAAATGGCCAGCCATCATTTTTCCCTCGATAATTTCAAATTTATCCAGAGTGCCCCAGCGCCTGTAACCGCAGGATTCGTAAAGCTTTATTGCGCCTTCCAGATCAGCACGCACATTTAATTTTATCAACGTCATGCCGGATTCACGAGCGGCCTCTTCAGCAGCTTTTAAAAGCTGCTTTGCCAGCCCATGACCACGCGCCCAAGGAGCCACAAAATGGTGATTTACAGAGCACGAAAAACCAGAAGTCTGGTTATTTGGGTTTGGTTTCATAAGCTGTATTGAAGATGCTATTATACCATCTAACCGCCCAACTATTAAATGACGCTCTGGTACTAATGAAACCCCCTTCCAATAAGCTTCCATACGCTCACGTACTAATGGTTCAGAGCGTTTTAGCCCTATATTAAAGCTGGAGTCCGCATCTAAAATTGTAGCCTCGGTCGCATCACATAAATCACTAAGATCTGTGTTTTTAAACTCAGTAATGCGTTCTATTTTAATTGCCGCTGTAGACTTTTTATTTTCAGCTGTCTGCATGCTACATCTCCAAAAAATTAGCTATAAATTTTAAGCCCGTCTTCTGGCTTTTTTCCGGGTGAAACTGTGCTGCTACAATATTATCTTTTGCCAGCACCGCAACAAGGGGCATTCCATATTCTACTGTAGAAATCGCATCATTAGTATTTGCTGCTTTAAAATGATATGAGTGCACAAAATACACGTGATCGCCAGTTCGTATACCACTTAGAATAGGATGACTGCTATTTACTACAAGTTCATTCCAGCCCATGTGCGGTATTTTTATTCTATTGTCTTGCGGCTTTATTGGCACAACCTTACCCGGAATCCATCCCAGCCCTTTATGTGTACCATTTTCCTGACCCTCGTCTGCTAACATCTGCATACCTACGCAAACTCCCATAAATGGCTTTTTCTGCTTAATTACTGCCTGTTCCAGCGCTTCTTTCATACCTAGCAACTTCTCAAGACCTGCAATACAATCACCAAACGCACCCACACCTGGCAATACTATGTGGGTCGCAGTTTTTAAATCTTCTACCCTATCTGATACTACAATTTTAAATGACTTCTTTTTCCCTTCTTTCTCAAAAGCTTTTGCAATTGAATGAAGGTTGCCAGAACCATAATCTATAATTGTAACTTGTTTCATTTAATTCGCACCCGTTTGGCCAGTAAAAAACTTATACTTAGCCTCTTCTATATTTTTTGCCGCTATTATTTCATAAAACTCATAGCCTTTGCGTTCCAAACTGCGCCTGTACCAATTATTAGCTTCAAACCCTACATACGCAATGAACCCCAGTTGCAATACGAGTGAAACACTATGATTAATTATACCACTATTTTCCATAGTAATGAAACATATGTTAGCAACAATCAACGCTGCAGCGCACAACCACATTCTGTGAAAAATAGCCCAAAATACCAGAAAAACCGCTGCCCATAGCGAAAATCCTTCTTGTATGAATTCCGCCCTTTCTAAATATTCGGGGTTGTTTTTGTCGATGTGTATTGTGTATATTTTCATAAGCCTTAGTAGTTAATGTATAGGTTTAGTTCAAGCAAATAGATAGACCTGCACTAACTACTTACACTTGCACTATAAAACACCCTTAGTCGAAGGAACTTCCCCGCTCTTTCTCGGATCAATATCAATTGCAATCCGAAGCGCCCTGGCCAAACCTTTATAGCACGATTCGACTATATGGTGGTTATTATCGCCATATAGGTTTTCAACATGTAGTGTTGCCCCGGCACTTTGTGAAAATGCCTGAAACCATTCACGGAACAACTCAGTATCCATGTCACCCAATTTAGGTTTTGAAAAGTCAACTTTCCATATTAAGTAAGGCCGATTAGATAAATCAATCGCCACGCGGCTTAAAGTCTCATCCATTGGTATATAAACATGGCCATAACGCACTATTCCCAAACGTTCGCCTAAAGCCTTAGAAACGGCCTCTCCAATAGCCCAACCTGTGTCTTCAGTAGTGTGGTGGTAATCAATATGCAAATCGCCCTTTGCCTGTAATTTTATGTCAATCAGGCTGTGGCGCGATAATTGCTCTAGCATGTGGTCCAAGAAACCAATTCCTGTAGAAACCTCGTACTTACCAGTACCATCCAGATTAATTTCTACTTCTATCTTAGTTTCTTTAGTATTTCTGCTAACGCTAGCTTTTCTCAACTTACTTCTCCAATATAAAAACAGGACGGCATTGTCTCATATTTCCAGCAAAATGACAAGAAAGAAGTATTTAACTCTTCTTGCGTTTAAGCAGAACATACAAAGCACCCTCCCCTCCATGCTTGACCTGTGCATATGAAAACATCAGCGTATATTCCCGCACACCCTCAACATTTAACCAGCGAGGAACCTGATTTTTTAAGACTCCGTCATTACCTGGCCCTTTTCCAGTTATAATCAGAACATTTCGCTTACCTTGCTCATAACAGGAAGATATAAAATTGCGCAGTTCCAAGAGCGCCTTATCCTGCGTCATCCCATGTAAATCCAGTCTTGCCTGTATCGGGAATTTACCACCTGTTAAACGTTTAGCAGTGGCTTTGTCTACCCCAATATTTTTTCCATGGGTTATATAATTAAGATTAGCCTTTTTTTCTGGCACTGGCTCGGTTTTATGCAGCAATCTGCCAATATCCACCATTTCTACTTTTTTCTCTTTAGGAGTTTTTTGAAGAGGCTCGGAGATAATAACTTCTTTTCCAGGCAGCGGCTCAACACTTTGTGTAACATAGTGCCAAACCATTTGGTCATCATCACTTAGAATATCATCATCTTTCATATATATAGTCGTTCCAATTTTTTTTACCCAAGGCGATATGTAGATAAACCTGCATAAGCCTATGATCAACGATGGGTAAAATTAAAGTCGAACGACTGTAATTAACGTAAAAAGCTAAAAGCCATATTTTTAGCCTTAGGGAGCAAGAGGTAATATTTCCCTATACTATTTTGGTATCCCGCTAAATCCTCTGCCATTTTACCATACCCAAAGAACAAATCACCGCGTACCGGCCCCCTTATTGCCCCACCCGTATCCTGCGCAATTAATAGCTTTTTAAACGATTTATCTTCCTCGTTTGCACCATTTAAATTCACATTCACAAATACCGGAGCACCATATGGAATAAATTTTCTATCTACAGCAAGTGAACGAAATGGCGTGAGCGGCACACCTTGTGCGCCAATAGGCCCTTCTTCCCCTACTTTTCTGAAAAATACATACGAGGGGTTCTCATTCATTATCTCTTGCGCCTTACCTGGGTTCTCATACAAAAATTTCTTAATCGCCTGTGCTGACATATTCTCCCGAGCAACATACCCACGATCAATCAAAACGCGGCCTATAGGTATATAAGCATGGCCATTTTTACCATCATAGCCTACCCGAAGGGTTGAGCCATCTTCCATATGTACCCGTCCTGATCCCTGAATTTCCATAAAGAATGCTTTTACAGGATCTTTTACCCACACAAGTTCCAGATTTTTCCCGGCTAGCGCACCTTTTGCTATTTGCTCACGACTATAATATTGTTCTCCATTAACTAAATCTCTTGGTTTTTTATAGATAGGGTATTTATATGCATCATGCTTTTTATAACTTCCTTCTAAATCTGCTTCAAAATAACCAGTAAACAGTCCTTTATCTTTACCATTATTTGTTGCAACATATGGCGTAAAGTTTACCTCAAAAAACTCGCGCGCCTGACTTCCACTTGCTATCTCTGTGAGAGTGTCAGCCTGCCCGCAAGCATCACGCCAGTGTCCGAATGTTCCACCAACACCTGATGCATGCAGGCTTTTACTGTCTGACATAGTATCAAATTTTTTGCAGGATTTTAGAAATGCTCCTAATGCCTGTTCCTGGCTATCTTCAGCCCATCCATCTATTTGAGAAAATTGCGTTGGTTTAAGTACCAGCTTATCCTTAGCACAACCAGATAAAACCAGCATTAAAACCAGTATAAGGCTAACTCGCCATTTCATAATCTACCTGACTATTTATTTACTTTAACTATTTTGTTTCCACTAATTCCCAGTTTGGATTAGGAGATAGCAGATTTCGTGAAAAAGTCCACAATTCTGAAATTTTATCAACTTCTGAAGGGTCGCCTTGTAGTACTTTTCCTCGTTTATCTTTCACTAGCCTTATCTGCTCTGAAATTATTTCTACTACAACATTAGCATTCCATTTATTAGTCATCGTTATATCTTTTATCTCTGATTCTAAAATAGCAACCAAAGTTGTATCTTCTACCTCTCCGCTTATTTCACGGTGATCTATCGCTTGCTCAAAATTTTCGTAAATTTCCTTACCCAATAACGGCTTCAAAGCTTCCTTATCTCCTTTTGAATAAGAACTTAATATAAACTCAAATGCTTTTTTTGCACCATTTATGAAGTCTTTCTCATTGAAAGACGCGTCCAGTTTGCGCACTTCTTTAATTTTCTGGACCATTTGAGGACCATGTTTTTTCTCTATGTCCTCATAGTCATCTTTTACTTCTTCAAACTTTACATCTACTACCTTGTCCGTTTTTCCATTAGGAAAACGAACCACATTATCAGGCTTCTTAACTACATCTTCAAAATCCCTGCGGCCTAAGGCATTATATAATTTAAATCCTATAAAGGCAGCAAAGGCAGCAAATAATATTATATCTATCATATAAAACCCTGGTATTTCTAAAAAAATTCTTTATTAACTTTAAATGCTTATAAACTAATAATATTACAAAGAGACAAAAATGACAAACAAGAAAAGCTCTCCTAGCAACAATAACACAGATGCTAACAGACAAGTGGTGATTAATGCGCAATATGTCAAGGATTTGTCATTTGAAAATCCAGGCGCACCTGAGAATTTAGTGGGCAAAGGTGACGCTCCAAAAATTGATGTTTCTGTTGATATTCAGGTAAAAGCACTCGCTGAAAAAGCATTTGAAGTTGTATTGGTGATATCTGCAGGTGCAAAATTACAGGACAAAAGTCTATTTTTAGCTGAACTTTCTTACGGTGGTGTGTTTACAGTGGACGTACCTGAAGAAGAAAAAGAGCCAGTTTTAATGATTTATTGCCCAGGAATGCTTTTCCCATATGCGCGTAGGGTTTTATCTGATGCAGTAAGGGATGGCGGTTTCCCACCACTTATGCTTGATCCAATTGATTTTGCTTCTCTTTTCCATCAGCACAAAACACTTCAGGCAAAACAGCAGACTAATTAAGAAAATTAGTAATTAAGCATGTTAAATAGTTTTTAACTTAATAACATGCTTAATTCCACATCGGTTCCTTAATTTTATCTATAAAATCTTTATGGATTTTTATTTCTTTATCAGTCACCTCGAACTCGCGTTTTTGTAGGAATTTACGCTTTCTGATTACGCGCTCATCATAGATGATTTTATCATCAAGCTCCATAATGCCCTGCGCCCCACCTAATAACTCGATATACACATCAACCAACAACTCTGCATCAAGCAATGCACCATGCTTTTCACGCTTGGATAAATCAATACCAAACCTTATGCATAGTGCATCTAAGCTTGCCTTTGCACCCGGGAACTTGTCCCTTGCCAGATTCAGCGTATCAATAGCTCTGTTAGCGTTAATAAGTGGTAAGCTGGCACGCTCTAATTCATGGTTAATAAATTTTAGGTCGAAACCGGCATTATGTATTACAAGCTTATCGTCTCTTACAAAATCTAGAAATTCGCTAGCAATTCTTGAAAATAACGGCTTATCAGATAGAAACCCCGCAGTAAGCCCATGCACATCTGTTGATGCCTTTGGCACATCCCTTTCTGGGTTTATATAGGTATGAAAAAATTTGCCTGTCCTGATCTTATCAATAAGCTCAACACACCCTATCTCTACTATTCGGTGACCAGACTTTGGATCAATTCCAGTAGTCTCCGTATCAAAAGTTATTTCCCTTATAGCCATTATTCTTCTAACAAATTTTTCATTATCTTTTTAACATCACGGAATACAGAAAACTCACTTACGCTAGTATCTATAACAAAATCCGCCCTTTTAACTTTCTCCCTGCTATCCATCTGCAACTTATTTACAGCATGGAATTTTTCAGGAGTCATGCCATTACGTTCTAATGCACGCTTTTCCTGCGTATATGCATCTACGGTAGTAACTACAACATAATCACATAAGGATTGTCTTTCTGTTTCAAATAATAGTGGTATTTCTAACACTACAACTTTGATTTTATTCGCTTCTGCCTTTTTTAAAAATTCTTTACGAGCAGAATCTACTAAAGGATGAATTATTTTTTCCAGTGTTTTTCGTTTTATATCATCCTTAAAAACGATTTTTCCAAGTGCTTGCCTGTCTATAGTACCTTCTTTATAAACAGTAGGGAAAACTTCTCTCACTGCTTTTACGGCTTCACCGCCATAAGTTAATAATTGATGCACATTTTCATCCGCATCAAAAACTGCTGCTCCTAATTTTGTAAAACATCTCGCTACGAATGTTTTTCCTGTAGCAATAGAACCTGTAAGACCAACAACTATCATATAACTTACGACAAAATATGTTTTCTAAGATCTTCTGTAACTTCCGGCTTCATGCCAAACCAAAGTTCAAAACCGCCCTGCGCCTGATATAGGAGCATGCCTAATCCATCTACCACTTTATTACCACGATTTCGAGCATTTTTTAATAAATTTGTTTCGAGTGGTTTATAAACTATATCTGTAACTAATGCATCTGTTGGTAATTTTTCAAGATTAATGTCTAGTTCTGGCTGTCCTGTCATGCCAAGAACTGTAGTATTAACTAACAGATTAGTGTCTTTTAAAATTTCGCCACGCCCTTGCCAATCCGCAACTATAACATTTCCTAAATCAACTTTTATTTTTTCTGCTTTATCTTTTGTTCTGTTAAGCAAAATAATTTGAGGACCCTTTTCATCAATTAGTCCAGCAACAACTGCACGTGCTGCTCCACCCGCACCTAGAACTACTGCTTTTCCTGCAGTAAAATCAAAACCATTTGCGTTCCTCTTTATATTTTCTATATATCCATACGCATCTGTGTTAGTTCCAAATAATTTACCATCATCTTGCACAACTACAGCGTTAACTGCTCCTATTAACTTCGCTATTTCACTAACTTCGCCAATTTGCCTAATTATCTCAAACGCCCTTTCCTTATGCGGAACTGTAATATTGCATCCAGCATAACCATTTTTAGCCATGTTTTTTAAGAAATATTCCAACGAATCTGGTGTAACTTCCACCATCCCATACTCACCCTCAATCCCTTTGGCTCTTAATTCATCTTTATATTTCTCAAGCCAATAACCATGAAGTTTTGGGGAAAGGGAGTGCTTTACCGGATAGCCAATAACTGCAACTTTTTTAAGAACCATTACTTTCCGTCTCTTTCTTCTTTTGAAAATACTGAATAATTGTAGCAGTTGTCTCTTCTACTGACCTGCGGGTAACATCAATTACTGGCCATTTATTCTTAGTAAATATCTTCCTGACTTCAATCAGTTCTTCTTTGACTTTATCAATATCCACATAATCGGTAGTTTTTTCTTCGTTGATAGAAAGTAAGCGATTTTTCCTAATTTGCACCAATACATCAGGGCTAATAGTAAGACCAATTATTAAAGGCTTTTTTAAAGTCTCTATAATTTCTGGAAGTGGCACACCAGAAACATAAGGAACATTTGCTGCACGGTAACCTCGATAGGCCAAATACATGCTTGTCGGAGATTTAGAAGTACGTGATGCACCAATTAATACCACATCTGCTTCTTCTAGATCCCACACAGACTGGCCATCATCATGTGCAAGTGCAAAATTTATAGCCTCTACGCGCGAAAAATACTCTTCATCCAGTTCATGCTGTTTTCCTGGTTGGTGCGCTGTAGTTTTTTTATCCAAAAAACTAGATAAATCAGTAATAACTTTGGATAGAACCGAAACACAAGGAATATCCATAGCATTACATGATTGTTTTATATGATGGCGCAAATTCCTATCTGCCATTGTATACATTACAAAACCACCGTTTTTACGAACATTTTCAAGCACCTTGTCTACCTGTCCGCGAGTTCTAACTAATGACCAGTTATGCTCTTCTACTTCAACCCCTTCGTATTGCGCCAAAGCTGCACGCGCTACAGAACTAACAGTCTCCCCAGTCGAATCAGATATTAAGTGTAAATGAAAAAAATTCATATATAGTCTCTTATACTAATTTGTATTAATACTTAGTCATTTAACTAACTACTAATAATCCTATTCACAACATTGTGGATAACTATGTTAATTCTCTAAAAATTGAATAGCCCATAAATTTTAGGTGCCTTTCTACATCAAAAATTCACATGTGGATATACTAAAATACCATTAGCAGAAGTTGTGGATATTACTACTTATTAACACCTCAATTATCCTATAGCAATTTTTGCATATATAGTATTTCTCTTGTTTTTTTATAAACTATCAAAATTTCCCACCACTTTATCCACAAATAATATATAAGCTTTATATTATGTATATAATTGTGGATATTTTTTAATCCACAGCTGAGAAAGCACCCTAAAACAAAATAAAGAATATATATAAAATATTTATATTATGATAAATAACCCATTTCTTAATACATTATCAGGGAATAAAGATAAAAAAGTCCCTATATGGTTTATGAGACAAGCAGGAAGATATTTACCTGAATATCTAAAAGTAAGAGCAACTACATCTAATTTTTTAGAATTTTGTTATTCACCGGAAAAAGCTTCTGAAGTGACATTACAACCTATAAGTCGTTTTGACTTTGACGCAGCTATTATTTTTTCTGATATTCTGGTTATTCCTGACGCTCTTGGTCTAAATGTAAATTTCGTAAAAAATGAAGGGCCGGTATTAACTCCTATAGCTTCTGCAGATGGATTAGAATTTGATAAGAAAAAGCTAGCTCCTGTATATGAGGCAATAAAATTAACAAGGGAAAAACTACCAAAGGAAAAATCACTAATAGGATTTGCAGGTGCTCCTTGGACACTGGCTACTTACATGATAGAAGGTGGTGGCAGCAGGGATTTTATGAAAACTAAATCCTTCATGTATCAAAAAGAAGAACAATTTTCTAAAATCATTGATATATTGATAGAATCTGTATCTAAACATCTTATTAAACAAATAGAGTCAGGCTGTGATGCTTTACAACTATTCGATAGCTGGGCTGGAGTTTTAACAGAAGAGCAATTTTTTCGATGGTCAATTGGACCTGCTAAAAAAATAGTAAGTAATATAAAATCTAAACACAAAAACACTCCAATTATAGGATTCCCTAAAGGATGTGGTGTTATGTATAAGGATTACGCAGAGCAAACCGGGGTTGATGTTATATCATTTGATCAGCACATACCTTGCAAGTGGATTGCGGAAAATGTCAATATTCCTGTGCAGGGTAACCTTGATCCTATACTGCTAATGGCAAATAAAGAAGGGGCAGTAAAATACACAATGAAAGTCATTGATACCTTTAAGGATAAACCTCTTATTTTCAATTTAGGCCATGGAATTTTACAAAATACCCCAATAGAAAATGTTGAGGCAGTAGTAAGGGCGGTAAAAAATTATGCCTAAGAAAATCGGGGTAGTATTATTTAATCTTGGTGGGCCAGATAGTCCGGAAGCAGTAAAGCCATTTTTATTTAATTTATTTAATGATAAAGCAATAATAACACTGCCTAATCCGTTTCGGTTTTTACTAGCGAAGATAATATCATCGAGGCGTGCTCCTGTAGCAAAACAAATTTATTCGGAAATTGGTGGGAAATCACCAATCTTTGAAGAGACGGAAAAACAAGCAAAGGCATTAGAACAAAGGTTAAATAATAGTAATAACGAATATAAAACTTTTATTGCTATGCGATATTGGCATCCATTTTCTTATGAAGCTTTAAATGAAGTTGAAAAATATAAACCTGATGAAATTATATTATTGCCACTCTATCCGCAGTATTCTTCTGCAACTACTGCTTCTTCATTAAACGATTGGCTAATGCAATGTAAAAAAAGTGATATCTCTATTCCTACCGATATAATTCACTCATACCAGGTAGAGGATAATTTTATTAATTCTCATGCAAAACTAATCTTAAATGAATATGAAAAAGTATCTGATAAAAATAACTTAAGAATATTGTTTTCTGCGCATGGTTTGCCACAAAAATTAATTGATGCTGGGGATCCGTATCAATTGCAAATAGAGCAAACTACTTCATCTATTGTGCAAAAACTTTCGATAAAAAATCTTGATTGGAAAGTATGCTACCAATCAAAAGTAGGACGCCTAAAGTGGCTGGAGCCATCGACAGAGAATGAAATTATTGAGGCAGGCAAAGAAAATAGATCACTAATCATTGTCCCTATCGCGTTTGTTTCTGAGCATTCCGAAACACTAGTTGAGCTAGATATAGAATATAAAAAATTGGCTGAAAGTAGGGGAGTTAGGCAATATTTGCGAGTTCCTGCTTTAGGTAGTGATGAGTTGTTTATTAATTGCTTGGCCAGATTGTGTAAAAATGATAAAATTATTTAAGTAGGTTAATATGGAAAACTATCTTTTAATAAAATCTTTACACTTGATTTCTATTATAGCATGGATGGCAGGTATGCTTTATCTGCCACGTTTATATGTCTATCATACCAGTGCCAAGTCTGGTGGGGAGTTAGACGAAACATTAAAAATTATGGAGCGGCGCTTACTTCGTTTTATAATTAATCCTGCTATGATATTAACCATAATCTTTGGTATAATACTCGTGACTATAGTAGGTAAGGAAGGATTAGGCGGGTGGTTCCATGCTAAATTTTTATTAGTAATTGTTATGTTTGCGGTGCATGGAATGCTTGCTAAATACCGGAAAGATTTTGAAAAAGGACAAAATAAACATTCAGCAAAATTTTACCGTATTTTAAACGAAGTTCCGACAGTTTTGTTGATAATTATAGTGTTTTTGGCGGTGATGAAGCCATTTTAAAGTGATTTTACCTTTAACTCTTGACACTTTGTAATTTACTTGATAACTAAGCGGCGTTGCTTGTTCTAGAACTTTACATTTTCTCTTTCGAGGAATTTTCCGTAAAATAATTCAGTAAAAATATAATTCGTACATTAATAAAGGTTTTCGTATGTCTAATGAAGAAACGCAAAATTTCGAAGCCAGTGCTGAGAATACTGCCAGCCATAATCCACATCATTCAAAAAAGCAATTCTACAAAAAGCACAACAACTATAGGGATAGAAACGAAAACAATAGCAATGATGGTGCTGAAGATTCACCTGATGAATCAGGCGAGCAGATTAATAAAGAAGGCAAGTTTTACGGCCGTACTATGAACTTAAAAGAGCTGAAGCTAAAATCATCTAGTGAATTGCTTGAATTAGCTGAGGAATGCGGTGTAGAAAACGCCAGCGGAATGCTGAAGCAAGACCTGGTATTTGCAATACTTAAAAAAATAGCAGAAGGCGGTGGAGTAATCTCAGGTGAAGGTGTTGTGGAAGTATTACAGGATGGTTTTGGATTCCTGCGTTCACCAGAAGCGAATTACTTACCGGGACCAGATGATATTTACGTATCGCCAAGCCAGATAAAGCGTTTTGGCCTTAGAACTGGCGATACAGTAAGTGGTGAAACCCGCTCTCCGAAAAAAGGTGAGCGTTATTTTGCTCTTCTAAAAGTTACTGAAATCAACAAAGATTCTCCAGAGAGAGCACGTCATCGTATTAATTTTGATAACTTAACACCACTTTACCCGGAAGAAAAATTCAAGATTGAACGCTTAGATCCTACCGTAAAAGACTTAAGCACACGTATTATGGATGTCATCTGTCCAATCGGAAAAGGCCAGCGTGCTTTGATTGTAGCTCCTCCGCGTACTGGTAAAACTGTGTTAATGAAAAACATTGCTCTGGCAATTACAGAAAATCACCCAGAAGCAATTCTCATGGTACTGTTAATTGATGAGCGTCCGGAAGAGGTGACTGATATGTCACGTTCAGTAAAAGGTGAGGTTATCAGCTCAACATTTGATGAGCCTGCAAGCCGCCACGTTCAGGTTGCTGAAATGGTTATCGAGAAAGCTAAAAGACTAGTTGAGCATAAAAAAGATGTAATTATCCTGCTTGATTCTATCACAAGGCTGGCGCGTGCTTATAACACTTGCGTTCCGTCTTCAGGAAAAGTTCTTTCAGGTGGTGTTGATTCTAACGCACTACAACGCCCTAAGCGTTTCTTTGGTGCTGCAAGGAATATTGAACATGGTGGATCGCTTACCATTATCGCAACAGCTCTTATAGAAACCGGTTCTCGTATGGATGAGGTGATATTTGAGGAATTTAAAGGTACTGGTAACTCGGAAATCGTACTTGATAGAAAAATATCTGATAAGCGTATATTCCCTGCGATTGATATTACTAAGTCAGGAACCCGTAAGGAAGAATTGCTTGTTGATAAGGATGTATTATCGAAGATGTGGATGCTCCGTAGAATATTGCAGCCAATGGGTGTAATTGATGCTATTGAATTCTTGATCGATAAGCTAAAAGGATCAAAGAATAATGATGATTTCTATAATACGATGAATTCTTAGAAGGTGGTGTTTAGTGGCTGGTGGCTAGTGGCTAGCTATTGAATGAAATTAGTTTAAACGTTACTAGTCACAAGCCACTAGTCGCAAGTCACTAAATTTTCGGAGAAAATTTATGCCTAAACGTAATAAAATAGCTTTAATCGGCAGTGGTAACATTGGTGGAACTCTGGCTCATCTGATTGGTTTAAAAGAACTAGGTGATGTGGTGGTTTATGATATTGCAGAAGGCCTTCCGCAGGGTAAAACCCTAGATATTTCTCAAAGTTCAGCCATTGAAGGTTTTGACGCATGCATTTGCGGCACGCAAGATTATAAAGACATTAAAGGTGCGGATGTAGTTATAGTTACCGCAGGAATTGCTAGAAAACCTGGTATGAGCCGTGATGATCTGATTGATATTAACACAAAAGTTATGAAATCAGTAGGCGCAGGCATAAAAAAACATGCTCCAAAAGCGTTTGTAATTGTTGTGACTAATCCACTAGATGCAATGGTTTGGGTGATGCAGCAAGCTACAGGATTTGCACCAGAGAAAGTAGTAGGTATGGCTGGAGTGCTGGATTCTGCGCGCTTTAGACATTTCCTTGCTGAAGAATTTAACGTATCAGTTGAAGATGTGACAGCTTTTGTGCTTGGTGGTCATGGCGATACAATGGTTCCGCTGGCTCGTTATTCAACAGTTGCGGGTATTCCTTTACCTGATTTAGTAAAAATGGGTTGGACAACTAAGAAAAAGCTGGATGCTATTATACAGCGTACTCGTGATGGTGGGGCTGAAATCGTTGGTTTGCTTAAAACCGGTTCTGCTTTCTATGCGCCTGCATCTGCAGCGGTTCAGATGGCAGAGAGTTATTTACGCGATAAAAAACGGGTACTGCCGTGTGCTGCATATCTTACTGGACAATACGGCGTGGATGACTTATATGTCGGCGTGCCGGTTGTAATCGGGGCAAATGGCGTAGAAAAAATTGTTGAAATAAACCTCGATAAAGAAGAAAAGAAACTTTTCATGGCCTCTGCTAATGCGGTTAAAGCTTTGATAAAGGGAATAAAAGTTTAGTTGTCGGATGCTAATTCCAGTTACCAGGATTTTTCTGGCAACTGGAACTGGCAACTGGCAACTTAAGGCTAACATAAACTAAGGACGATACACATGGATATACATGAATACCAAGGCAAGGAAATACTAGCCAAATTCGGTGCGCCAATACCAAAGGGCTATCCAGCCACAACCCCGGATGAAGCAGAAGAAGCAGCTAAGAAATTGCCTGGTCCTGTTTATGTAGTAAAATCACAAATTCACGCAGGTGGCCGTGGCAAAGGTAAGTTTAAAGAAGCTCCAAATGCAGCCGGCGGTGTTCGTGTTGTAAAATCAGTTGCTGACGTTCGTAAAAACGCAGAAGAAATGCTTGGAAAAACCCTTGTTACTATTCAAACTGGTGAAGAAGGCAAGCAAGTTAATCGTCTATATATAGAAGATGGCTCAGACATTAAAAAAGAATATTATATTTCATTGTTGGTAGATCGTTCTACTAGCCGAGTATCGTTTGTGGCATCTACTGAAGGCGGGATGGATATTGAGGAAGTTGCCCATGATACTCCTGAAAAAATCATTACTTTAAGTGTAGACCCGGCATCTGGCATTTCTGGATTTCATGCTAGAAAACTAGGTTTTGCGCTAGGTTTTGAAGGCGAGCAGCTAAAGCAATTCACTAAAGTCGTATTTGCTTTATATAAGGCATTTATAGAAACTGATGCGTCTCAAATTGAGATTAACCCACTAGTGTTAACGGGTTCTGGCGATATCGTAGTTCTGGATGCAAAATGTGGTTTTGATGACAATGCTATGTTCCGCCATAAGGAATTAGAGCCTTTACGCGATACTACTGAAGAAAATCCGCAAGAAAGAAAAGCTAAAGATTTTGAACTTAGCTATGTGAAAATGGATGGTAATATTGGCTGTATGGTAAACGGCGCCGGACTTGCGATGGCAACAATGGACATTATTAAGTTAAAAGGCGGAGAGCCTGCTAACTTCCTGGATGTTGGTGGTGGTGCCACGAAAGAGCGCGTTACTGAAGCCTTTAAAATCATTCTTTCTGATCCTGCTGTAAAAGGCATACTGGTTAACATTTTTGGCGGAATTATGCGCTGCGATGTTATTGCAGAAGGTGTTATGTCTGCTGCAAAAGAAGTGTCGCTTAGCGTGCCGCTAGTTGTTCGCTTAGAGGGAACTAACGTAAAACAAGGTAAAGAATTATTGGCTAAATCTGGACTAGATATTATTCCAGCGGATGATTTAGAAGATGCTGCGGCGAAGGTTGTTGCTGCTGTTAAAAAAAGGGAGGCAGCATAAATGTCGATATTAATAAATAAAAATACAAAAGTAATTTGTCAGGGTTTTACTGGTGCGCAAGGCACGTTCCACTCTGAGCAGGCAATAGCTTATGGTACAAAAATGGTAGGTGGTGTAACTCCGGGTAAAGGTGGCGATAAGCACCTTAATTTGCCTGTGTTCAACACTGTACAGGAAGCAAAGGATAAAACAGGCGCAAATGCTTCTGTTATCTACGTTCCGCCACCATTTGCGGCTGACGCAATTTTAGAAGCAATTGATGCGCAAATAGAATTAGCAATTTGTATTACTGAAGGCATTCCGGTGCTTGATATGGTAAAAGTGAAGAAAGCGCTATCTGGCTCAAAAACAAGGTTAATAGGGCCAAACTGCCCAGGCGTTATCACTCCTGATGAATGCAAAATCGGTATTATGCCTGGCCACATCCACAGAAAAGGTAAGATTGGTATTCTTTCCCGTTCAGGAACTCTGACATATGAAGCGGTTCACCAAACAACAGGGGAAGGTTATGGCCAATCTACTTGCGTTGGAATTGGCGGAGACCCGGTAAATGGTTCAAACTTTGTTGATATCCTTGAGCTATTCTTAGCTGATGATGAAACAGATGCGATAGTAATGATTGGGGAAATTGGTGGTTCTGCAGAAGAAGATGCAGCACACTTCCTCAAAAACTCCAAAAAGAAAAAGCCTGTTGTTGGCTTTATCGCAGGGCGCACAGCCCCTCCAGGAAAACGCATGGGTCATGCCGGAGCAATTATTTCTGGTGGTAAAGGTGGAGCAGAAGATAAGATTGAAGCTATGAAATCAGCAGGAATCAAAGTTTCTGACTCACCAGCTGCGCTTGGTAAAACGATGAAGGCGTTAATAGGATAGTGTAATAGTAAGCAGTGTAACGGTATAACAGTAAAATCCGTTACACTGTTACACTGTTACCCCGTTATACTAAAGAGGATACTATGAGCAACCTTAACAACACTACTGCAATTTTTGGCACAAATTCTACTTATATCGAAGAAATCTATGAGCGTTTCTTGCAAAATCCGTCATCTGTAGATGAAAGCTGGCGGGACTTTTTCCGTGATATGGGAGATTCTCTAAATGCCGTTATAAAAAATCATCAAGGAGCCTCATGGGCGCCTAACAAAAAAGTGGTAGTTGGTGCAAAGATTGCTGAAGAAGAATCAAAAAAGAAACCGGCTAACGATTCAGGCAAGCTATCAGAGCAGGCATGCAAGGATAGTATTGGCGCATTAATGTTAATCCGTGCTTATAAAGTTCGTGGTCATTTGCTAGCAGACCTGGATCCGCTGGGATTAGAAGGACACCGCCCTCACCCTGACTTAGACCCTGCAACTTACGGCTTTGCTGAAAATGATTATGACCGCCAGATTTTTATGGGCGGGGAGCTAGGCTTAAAATACACAACTATCCGGGAATTAACCGCGATTTTAAATAAAATCTATGCCTCAAAAATTGGTGTAGAATTTATGCATTTGCCATCACTTGAGCAGCGTAACTGGATTGCTAACCGTATGGAGGAGGCGCGTGGCTTGCCTGTTCTTACTAGTGATGAGAAAAGGACTATTCTTGAAGATATAATAAAGGTTGAGCGTTTTGAGCAATTCCTGCATGTAAAATATCCAGGAGCAAAGCGTTTCTCCGCAGAAGGTGGAGAATCAGTTTTTGCTGCAATGGAAAAAATTATTGAATGTTCTGCCAATCTAGGTTTGCGTGAAATTGTAATCGGAATGCCGCACCGTGGGCGCCTTAATGTTTTAACAAAGGTTATGGGACGCAGATATGCGTCGCTGCTATCAGAATTCCAAGGCAATCAGACGCATTTTTCTGAAGATATCGATGCTGCCGGTGACGTGAAATACCACCAGGGAGCATCGTCTGACCGTAATTTTAACGGAAATAAAATCCACTTATCTTTATCTGCTAACCCTTCGCATTTGGAAGCGGTAAACCCGGTTGTGGTTGGACGCGTACGTGCCAAACAGGATATTTTTAAAGATGAAGCGCGCGCGCAGGTTATGGGCATTTTACTGCATGGTGATGCTGCATTCTGTGGCCAGGGTATTGTTCCTGAAACCATTGCCTTAAGCGATTTGGATGGCTACACAACAGGCGGAACGGTGCATATTGTGGTAAATAACCAGATTGGTTTTACTACTAACCCGAAGAACCAACGTAAATCACCATATCCAACTGACATTGCTAAAGGTGCCCATGCTCCGATTTTCCACGTAAATGGTGATGATCCTGAGGCTGTAGTGTTTGTAAGCAGGCTAGCGGTAGAATTCCGCCAGCAGTTCAAGACTGATGTTGTGGTTGATGTATTCTGCTACCGCCGTTATGGCCATAATGAAGGTGATGAGCCGTTCTTTACTCAGCCTATTATGTATAAAACTATTGCAGCACACCAAACTCCAATGAATGTTTACGCGCAGAAATTAATTTCTGAGGGCGTAATTTCTGAAAATGAATTTGAGAAAAGCAAAGAGGCTTTCCATAAATTTATGGAAAAAGAATACGAAGCCGCACAAAACTACAAAGCTGACAAAGCTGATTGGTTAGAAGGTACGTGGAAAGGTTTTGAAAACCCGGATAAAGGCGAAAAAGCAGCAGTAGATACAGGTGTTAACCTGCAAAATCTAAAAGTGCTGGGAACGTCTCTTGGCAGCTATCCAAAGGCATTTAACATCAATAAAAAACTTGAACGCCAGATGGAAGCCAAGAAAGAAATGATGAAAACCGGCAAAGATATCGACTGGGCAATGGGAGAAGCTTTAGCATATGCCTCATTGCTGGCAGAAGGCCATCCAGTGCGCCTTTCTGGTCAGGATAGCGTGCGTGGAACGTTCTCACACCGCCACTCCGGGCTAACTGATCAGGTTACTGAGGAAAAATATTTCCCACTTAATAACTTAGGTGGCAAGCAGGCGCGCTTTGAGGTTATAGATAGTAACCTATCTGAATTTGCTGTGCTTGGTTTTGAGTATGGTTATTCGCTTGCCGAGCCAAAAGCTTTGGTGTTATGGGAAGCTCAATTTGGTGATTTTTCCAACGGTGCGCAAACGATGATCGATCAGTTTATTTCTTCTGGCGAATCAAAATGGCTGCGTTTTAGTGGTCTGGTAATGTTGCTTCCACATGGTTA
The DNA here is from genome assembly GCA_021323415.1 of Rickettsiaceae bacterium. Taxonomy (GTDB): domain Bacteria; phylum Pseudomonadota; class Alphaproteobacteria; order Rickettsiales; family UBA6187; genus JAJONM01. The sequence goes on along the minus strand of JAJONM010000003.1, from coordinate 9,275 downwards.
TGAGGGACAAGGGCCTGAGCATAGCTCGGCGCGCTTAGAGCGTTATTTACAGCTTTGTGGTGAAGATAATATGCAGGTGGTTAATTGCACTACTCCTGCAAACTTCTTCCACGCACTGCGCCGCCAAATTCACCGTAATTTTAGGAAGCCTTTGGTTGTTATGACGCCAAAATCGTTGCTGCGCCATAAATTATGCGTGTCAGATTTGAAAGATTTTGCATCGGGCACCCACTTTAAACCAGTTATATCTGAAACTGAAAAGCTGGCTGAAGATAGCAAAATAAAACGTGTGGTTATCTGTAGCGGTAAGGTTTATTACGAACTACTGGAAGAGCGTGCTGCAAGGAAAATAAAGGATATAGCAATAATAAGATTGGAGCAATATTATCCATTCCCGGCAACTGACTTGTGCAATGCTTTAAAACCATATAAAAACGCAGAAGTTGTATGGTGTCAGGAAGAGCCTGAAAATATGGGCGCCTGGACATTTGTGGATAGAAAAATAGAAGCGGTATTAGAAAAGGCAAAAATTAAAGCGAAACGTCCTGCGTATGCTGGCCGTGCAACTGCTGCCTCCCCTGCTGCCGGATATTCAAAAATTCACAAGAAACAGCAGGCTGCTGTTGTTAATGATGCGTTAAAAGACTAAACTTAAGGAGTTACCATGAGCGTAGAGATAAAAGTACCACCACTTGGAGAATCAGTTACAGAGGCAACTGTTGCTAAATGGTTTAAAAATGTTGGTGATTATGTGAATGCTGACGAAATGTTAGTAGAGCTGGAAACCGATAAGGTGACTTTGGAAGTAAACGCTCCGACGGCTGGTGTTATAAAAGAACAAAAGGTCGCGCAAGGTAGCACGGTGGCAGTTGGCGCTGTTTTAGGAAGCATCGATAAAAACGCTGCAAAACCAGCAGGAGCGGCATCTGCTCCAGCTCCTAAAGCTGCGGTAGCTCCGGCTCCAGCGGCTGCAAAACCTGCAACAGGCGGTGCGGTATTATCTCCAGCGGCTGCAAAAATATCGGCTGAAAATAACTTAAGCCTTTCTTCTGGCACTGGCAAAGATGGCCGCGTAACTAAAGGTGACGCGCTTGCTGCTGCGTCTGGTAGCACTAAAGCTGCTCCAACAGGCCCACGTGAAGAGCGTGTACGCATGACTAAGCTGCGTCAAAAAATTGCTCAGCGCCTTAAAGAATCACAAAATACTGCGGCAATCCTTACTACTTTCAATGAAGTAGATATGACTAACGTTATGGCGCTGCGTAATAAATACAAAGACGATTTCTTTGATAAGCACGGTGCGAAATTAGGCTTCATGTCATTCTTTGCTAAAGCTTCTGTAAATGCGCTGAAAGCCATCCCTGCAGTAAATGCTGAAATCCAAGGTGATGAGATTGTTTACAAAAACTATTACGATATCAGCGTTGCAGTTGGCACTCCTCAAGGTTTGGTAGTTCCGGTAGTGCGCGATGTTGACCAGCTTTCATTTGCAGGTGTTGAAGCTGCAATTTTGGCGCTTGGTAAAAAAGCCCGTGATGGTCAACTGACTATGCAGGATATGACTGGTGGTACATTCACAATCTCTAATGGTGGTGTGTACGGCTCGCTGCTGTCTACTCCAATTATCAACCCGCCACAAACTGGTATTCTGGGCTTGCACAAAATTCAGGATAGGCCAATGGCAATAAATGGCGAAGTAAAAATCCGTCCAATGATGTATATTGCTCTTTCCTATGACCACAGGATTATTGATGGTGGCGAGGCAGTAACATTCCTGGTGAAAATTAAGGAAGCAATCGAAGACCCGCAAAGGTTGTTGCTGGATTTATAAACTATGGAAGATGCAACTATAGACTTCCTGATTAACGCGATCGGAACTTTAGGAGTTGCATTTATCCTCGTTACTTATTTTTTGCTGCAATCAGGCAAAATAAAAAGTAACCAGTTGTCATATTCGGTTTTGAATCTTATAGGCTCATCTCTGATTCTGGCATCTTTGTTTAAATTCTGGAACCTGCCTTCTGTTATTGTGGAAGCATTCTGGGTTTTGATAAGTATTTACGGTATTTATAAATATAGAAAAGCTAAGGGATAAAAATGTCAGATTTTGATGTAGTAGTAATAGGTGGTGGCCCTGGTGGTTATGTAGCAGCGATTAAAGCCGCGCAGTTGGGCTTAAAAGTAGCTTGCGTAGAAAAACGCGGTACATTGGGCGGCACGTGCCTGAACGTTGGCTGTATCCCATCTAAAGCACTGCTAAACTCTTCGCATCTTTATGAAGAAGCGACGCATAATTTTGCTAATCACGGCATTAAAGCTACTGGCCTTTCCGTTGATGTTAAAGTTATGCAAAAGCATAAGGACGAGATTGTTGCGGGGCTTACCAAAGGCATCGAAGGCCTATTTGCCAAAAATAAAGTAACTTACGTTAAAGGCGCCGGCAAAATCACGGCTAAAGGTGAAGTTACGGTTGGCAAGGAAGTCCTAAAAACTAAGAATATTATTATCGCTACTGGTTCTGATATTGTAAATCTGCCGGGCGTAAAAGTAGATGGAAAACAGATTATTACTTCTGATGAAGCGATTCACCTAAAATCTGCACCAAAGAAATTAGTGGTAATCGGTGGTGGTGTAATTGGCCTGGAGTTAGGGTCTGTATGGAGGCGCTTAGGTTCTGAAGTAACCGTAGTAGAATTCCTGGATAAAATCCTGCCTCCTATGGATAATGAAGTATCTAGTACTTTCCAGAAAATCCTTGATAAGCAAGGCATTAAATTCAAGCTGGGCAGTAAAGTTACAGCCGCAAAAGCTGGCGCTAAAGGCGTAGACTTAACTGTTGAGCCTGCAAAAGGTGGAACTGCTGAAAAATTAAGCGCTGATGTGGTGTTGGTTGCAATTGGCCGTAAGCCTCATACCGAAGGCTTGGGACTAGATAAAGTTGGAGTGAAACTCGATGAGCGTGGACGCATAGCAACAGACGGGCATTTTAAAACCAGCGTTGATGGAATTTATGCAATAGGCGATGTAATCGCTGGCCCAATGCTTGCGCATAAAGCTGAAGAAGATGGCGTAGCGCTTGCAGAGATTCTTGCAGGACAAGCTGGCCATGTGGATTATGACCTGGTGCCAAGCGTTGTTTATACCCACCCTGAGGTTGCCATGATTGGAAAAACTGAAGAGCAGTTAAAGGCAGAAGGCCGTGAATATAACAAAGGTAAATTCCCGTTCCTGGCCAATAGCCGCGCACGCACAGTTGATGAAACTGATGGATTTGTAAAAATCCTGGCGGATAAAAATACTGATGAAGTGCTCGGTGTTCATATTATTGGACCACAGGCCGGAACACTAATCGGGGAAGCTTCAGTTGCTATGGCTTATAAAGCATCATCAGAAGATATTGCACGTATTTGCCATTCGCACCCTGATTTGAATGAGGCTTTGAAAGAAGCGGCATTGGCTACGTTCTTTAAGCCTATCCATATGTAAAATATGGCAGGTTGTTTGTGCAAGTGCAAGTAAAGAAAAGTTACTTGCACTAACTACTTACACTTGCACCACTTTTAATGGCGAAAATGCCTCTTTCCAGTAAACACCATTGCAATATTATGCTGATTAGCAGCTGCAATAACTTCCTCATCGCGGATTGACCCGCCCGGTTGGATTATCGCAGTAACGCCAGCTTCAGCAGCTTGCAACACGCCATCGGCAAATGGGAAGAAAGCGTCCGATGCAAGCACTGAGCCTTTTGCCCTCTCAGGATGCTCTTTGCAGTCTGCCGCTTTAATAGCCGCAATGCGTGATGAATCTACGCGGCTCATCTGCCCCGCCCCGATTCCAACTGTTGCGTTATTTTTTACTAACACAATTGCGTTAGATTTAACATGCTTACAGACCTTAAACGCAAACAATAAATCCTTGATTTCTGCATCGGTAGGTGTGCGGTTAGTGACGGTCGTTAGTTCGTCCTCGGTAATGCCCTCAGCATCACTCTCCTGCACGAGGAAGCCGCCAATTACAGATTTGACCAAAATCTCGGAGTTTGCCTCTGGTTGCTTACCATAGCATAATAAACGCACATTCTTTTTCTTCGACAAAATATCTTTTGCGGCTTCTTCCGCATCAGGAACTATAATCGCTTCAACAAATAACTTAGCGATCTCTTCTGCTAAATCCGCTTTAAGGGTGCGGTTGAAAGCTAGTATCCCACCAAATGCGCTTACAGGGTCGGATGCCAGTGCTTTTGTATAAGCTTCCAGTACTGTATCGCCAATAGCAACGCCACAAGGATTTGCGTGTTTGATAATAACAGCCGCAGGCTCGGTAAATTCTGCCACCAATTGCAATGCTGCATCAGCATCGTTGATATTATTGTAGCTAAGTTCCTTGCCTTGCAACTGGATAGCATTGGCAATGCCTTTACCGTTATTAATAGAATAGAACGCGGCTTTCTGATGCGGATTTTCGCCGTAGCGGAGGCCTTGCTTTAGCGTAGCAGTTACGTTCATGGTTTGCGGGAAGTCTTCGCCCTGTTGTTTTGCAAACCAGGTGCTGATAGCTGAATCATAAGCTCCAGTGCGTGCAAATGCCTTTGCGGCCATTTTTTGGCGAAATTCATCAGATGTGGCACCGCCATTTGCATTAATTTCTTCTATTAATTCGTCATAATCAGTATGAGATGTGATAATAGTAGTGAAGGCAAAGTTCTTAGCTGCTGAACGCACCATAGATGGCCCGCCAATATCGATATTTTCTATAATTTCATGGAATTCTCCGCCACGTGCGACAGTTTGTTCAAAGGGGTAAAGGTTAACAATCACAAGGCCAATTGGTTCAATCTTGTTTTCCTGCATCGCTTTTAGGTGTTCTGGATTATCAAGGCATGCAAGCAAGCCGCCATGAACTTTAGGGTGTAAAGTTTTCACACGCCCATCCATAATTTCTGGAAATCCAGTATGCTCTGATACATCAACTACGTGCAGCCCTTGTTCGCGCAAAGCCTTTGCGGTACCTCCCGTAGAGAGAATTTCTATACTTTGTGACTTTAAGAATTGTGCAAGCCTATTAAGGCCAGTTTTGTCAGATACAGAAATTAATGCGCGCGTGATTTTATTTGTCATGTTTTTTCCTCATTCTAGATGAAGTTTATTTATAGTTTTATTACTAAAAGCGCAAGTGCGAACTATTGCCTTTATTAACAATTCAACGAATGGTTGTAACGCCATTCTGCTAGCTCTGCTATAGATAGGTGTAAAAGCTATAATTTGCTGTGCTTTCGCACTGCGTCATAAGATTAACTTGCCAAATATTCGTAATTTATAATAGCGTAATTATTAATTTTTTTATGAAAAATAAACGGAGATTTTATGTCTAATCAAAAAGACTATTCAGTTAGTACTGGTTTAAGCCAATCTACGCCACTTTTTACATCTGGAAGAAAATCTCCCGAACTTTTACCAAATGTAAGAGCAAGAGCGGAAAATTTCTTTGAAAGGTTAAAATTACAGTTAGCAGTTGTACAAAAAGATAACGATAACATAAATGACGCAGATCAAAATAAATTATGCAATAAAGAGATAAAAATAACGTTTAATGAAGATGAGGCTATATCACTTAATGCTGCTTTAATAAGCGAACTAAAAAAAATTCCAGAAAAGTTAAATCTTGAAAGAAATGAATCCATTACATTTTCGTGTTCGGCAAACGAAAACTCAATAAGTCTCAAAGCAAATATAAAAAATAAAAATTATACTACTGGTTTAGTAGGTCGCTTTTCTGATGCCCTGTTTAACGGGAAAAATGAAAAGCAAGAGAAAAATGAGGCGGATAAAAAACAAAGAGAAGAAAGAAACACTATAAAACCCGAAAGAAAAGAAATTTTTAATTCGGTAGTAAAAAAGGTTTTCGCCGAATTTTATCAAAAAATGGAAGAAGTTTACGATTTTAATGTAAACAATAGCGATTGTAAGTTTTCGGTATCACTGCCAGAGTTGACACCAGATGAGTATAGAATATTTCTTGATGCATTAAAAGCGGCTCGTTCTGGGATACAATGTTTTAGTAAAGACGAGAATCAAACCCAAAACATTATGGATTTTACCAGAAATGAAAAGGCGCAAACTATTGATGTTAGTTTAAAAAATCTAGTTCCGGAAATCCAAAAGATTGATTTTTCATTATTTAAAAATTTCTGTAAGAAACTTAATATTAATTTTGAAGAAGTGCATGATAAGCCAACAAGCAAACTAGCTGAGTTTAGACAAGAATTAAGAGCGGTATTTCAAGAGCAATTAAAACTAGCATACCCTAAGTTACATAAAAAAATCTTAAATGCCTGTGATTTGGTAGAATTTGAATCAGAACTTGGTGCAAAAAGTGTGTCAACAGACATGTCTTTGCCGCTAGAAAAATTTCAAACAGATGAGGAAAAAGCAGCTTTTGTAAATAATATGAAAAAGTTTGCGGATGCTATAAATAATAAGCCTGAATCAGATTCTACATGTTCTGTTATAAAAGCAGATAATTGCATTCAGTTATCCTTTGATAAGACGGCGCTATCAGATCTTTCTCCAGAAATGATATTGAAATCATACCAGGAATACAAATCTGTTAGTCCTCAAACAATGTCGAAATGGGTAGATCGTATAAGTAGCAATGGAAGGTCTTTAAATGCCTCCGATAACGATTTGCCAATAAACCCTAAAATTAGTGAGGCGGAGGTCTCTTCAGCTAATGTGCCTCCGATTGCTGGCGATGACTCAAGTTACTTAGCTATATTTGCCATGGATGATTTAGATGTGTTAAGCACAGCAAATTCAGCGTCTGCCAGCGGTCCCGGTGCTCATGTAAGATCTATAAGCAGTAGCCCGAGTGCACGTAGTTCGTCCAGCTCACGGACCAGTTCAAGTGGAAATGGCGGTCATTTAAAATTATAGAATTTTTCTAATGAACGGTTCCTGTAGAGTTTCTTAGGGTAAGGTTTAAATCTTTATCCTTCTTTGATACAAATATTAAGGATATAATATATGAGTAATGAAAAAAAATTTGAACAAGGCAAAAAGTTCTTAAGCAGAAGCTTAAGTGAAGAAGCGGAAATATTTAATTTTGATGAAGATATATCACAGATATCGGCGCGTCCGGTATCAACACCTATAGCTACAAATACGCCGGCTTTCCGTCAGGTCAATAATACTAATACTGTAGTAAATCCATTAAGCCGCTCATCGTTGCCGGAAATTAAAGAAGAAGTAGTGTTGGAAGATAGTGATTACGATAGTCCTGAAGAGGCATTTGTAGGAAGTGAAAATGAGTTACCTAATAAATTTAGCAAGGATAAAGAAGTCCCATCAATAGCAAAGTCAAAAGAGATTGAAGGAGATGATGATATATTTAGAGATGAAGATTCTATTTTCTTAGGAGAGGGTAGCAGTATTTCGGAAAAACATTATGAATCGGATTTTTCGGATAGAAGCTCAGAAATATCAGAAGAAGAGGATGAAAAAGACTCCGGCTCACAAAAACTTGGAGCGTCTCCTGCGATTACAATAAAATTTAAAAGACCTCAAGATCCAGAAAATCCTTATGGTAATTTTACACCTTTCCCAGCGTGGCAGGAAAAAATAGGTAAAGGGAATGGATGGCAGGAAATAATACCGAAGGCTATTAGTAAATCAGTCCCGTTGAAGCACACGAGGCCGTTACATAATGATAGTTCGGCTCCAGGCACAGAATCGGGTATTAGTAACGGATCTCCTGTTAGAAAGACATCGTTTCCTAAAGGGGAGTATCAATTACCAAACAGAAAAGATTATATCGAAGCAAAATCACCTACTATGAGAACCAATTCTCCTCTTGCTTCATTGGGGGATGATGAATCTGCTTTTAAGGATTTACAAGAGAGAGCAAAAAGAAAGATTTCTAGTAGCTCTTCTTCAACATACGAAGAAACGAGCTCAGAAGAAAAAAACCAGAATGTGTTTAGTAAAAGTATTAATCGCGAGGGCGGCTCTTCTCGTAGATATTAAGCAACTGCTTGCTGTCTATTTTGGTATAAACTTGCGTAGTAGAAAGGCTGGCATGGCCTAAAAGTTCCTGAATACTGCGCAAGTCACCTCCTCCCTGCAAAAGATGCGTAGCAAAGCTATGCCTAAATGCGTGCGGAGTGGTGGTCCCAAAACATTGCGCAAACTCTGCAATTGTTTTCTAAAAACCTCGGCGCGAAGTTGCTTGCCTTGTGCTCCCAAAAATAAAAAGTCATCCGGTTGCTGTTTATAAGGGCAAATTTTTTGGTAATCTGCTATCGCCTGTTTAATTTGAGGGATAACTGGTAACTCGCGCTGTTTATTGCCCTTGCCCAAAATACGCAAGGTTTCTCCATGGGTAACATCTTTGCATTTTAATCCTAGCGCCTCACTAATACGCAGGCCGCATCCATAAATCAGCATCAGTAGCGCAAAGTCACGTTTGCCTGTCCAGTCTTTTAGTGACAATGATTCTATTATATTGGTTGCCTCTAAGGCCTCCTCGCTATCTAAAGCTTTTGGCAACGCCTTGCCTATCTTTGGTATTGAAACGTTAAATACTGCGTGGTTACGCGCTATTTCTTGTTTATCTAAGAAAGTATAGAAACTACGTATAGTAGAAAAGGCCCGTGCGGTGGATTTAAAGGTAAATTCACTTTTATGCCGCATAGCAAGCCATGCTCTGAAATCGCGCACAGCAAGCTTTTCTAGCATATATAGTGTTATCTGTTCTCCTTTGTAATTAGTAAGGAATTCCAGAAAGCTATAAATATCACCTTGGTTCACAAGCCACTAGTTACTAACCACTATACAATAGTCTGTTTAGTTTTTTCCCAGTCAGCTAAAAACTGCGCCAACCCTTTTTCAGTCAGTGGATGGTAAAATAATTGCTTAATCACTTTTGGTGGCAATGTTGCAACATGTGCGCCCATTTTTGCGCTTTCTGATAAATGGATAGGGTGACGGATTGAGGCCACCAGAACTTCAGTTTCAAACGCAGGATATTGTGAATAAATCTGGCAGATTTCACCTATAAGGTTAAGCCCATCCTGACCCATATCATCTAATCTTCCAACAAACGGTGAAATGTAAGTAGCGCCAGCTTTTGCTGCCAGGATTGCCTGGTTTGCTGAAAAGCACAAAGTAACATTTACTTTTACGCCATCATCAGTTAGTGCCTTACAAGCTTTAATTCCATCCCAGGTAAGTGGTAATTTTATTACAACGTTTTTTGCGATTTTGCGTAGTTTAGAAGCT
>JAJONM010000050.1 GCA_021323415.1 Rickettsiaceae bacterium | reverse complement strand
GCTGCGCTGCCAATTTTTACGGTGTTAGTGTTATCACCATTAGCGAAGTTTGCGCTGATCTGCATATTAGTATTGCTTGTGCCATATGCATCGCGTGTAACTACGATTGAATCAACGCCGTTAGTAGTATAAGTAAACCTTGATTCTGGAACAGTCGTAATAGCATTTAAACGGTTAGCTATATTTACCAAAGTTTCTGGCAAGGTAGCACCAAGTGCTACATCATTACCGCCACCACCGCCAAAGGTAATTACGGTGCTACCAAAAGTCATGGAATCTGAAGCATCAATAGTATTATTTGCAATTTGTATATCGATAGTCGCTTTGCTTGCAGCAGGATGGCCATCAATACCATTTTGGCTAACGCTGCCACTTATTGCTCCATTGCTTCTAGCTACACTTCCCGCAACAGAGCCATTATTTGTATAGTTTTTGCCAATAGCTACAGTTTGGGTTGTGCCATCACCATTTGAGAAGTCTGTAGAAATCGTCATGTCATTGCCAACAGTTGCAATATAACCAGCTGCATCACGGGTAATAGTAATAACACCTGAGCTGCTGCGCGTGTAAGTGTATGAACTTTCAGGTGCTGTAGCTACCGAATTCATGCGAGAGACTATTGCATCGAGCTTCTGATCAAGAGTTGTTGCGCTTGAAATATCAATATCATTTCCGCCAGTGCCACCGAATGTTATAGTGGTGTTGCCAAAAACAATTTCATCGTCAGCATCAAACTCATTTTCACTACCAAAGCTAAGTTCCATATACGCTTGCGTGGCTGCGCTGCCCTGGCTACCATCAGTGCCAAGTGAGTTAAGTGTGCCACCAGCAGCTACGTTTAACGCCATTGCGCTGCCGATCTTTACTGTCTGTGTAGTGTCTCCATGCACTGAAAAATCTGCGCTAATTGCTAAGTCTGTTTTTACTTCAGAGTTGCTGCCGTCAGTGTTACGGGTAACAGTAAGTACGTTACCGCTTGCCGAATAAGTATATTTTGATTCCTCACCGCTAGAAATAGCATTCATGTGCGCGGCAATTGCCTCAACTTTTTCAGTTACTGTAGCAGCTACTGAAATGTCTATATCATTTCCACCGCCACCACCGAAGGTGATGGTGGTTGATCCGATAGTTACTGTGTCTGTTGCGCCAAACTGGTTCTGCGTTCCGAAAGTAATATCTACGCTTGCTCTTGAGCCTTGCGTGTCATTAGCAAATGTTATTGGTGTTGTCGCGTTTAATACGCTGCCGCTTACAGTGCCAAGCCTTGCCTGATAATTATCAGTAACTGAAAGATTGCCCACAACACTGGCAGTCTGGCTGGTAAAACCATCGCGGCGGATCTGGTGTGCAACTGCACGTGATATATCAGCAATTGCATATGAATTAAGCGACGCACCAGCCTGAGTAGAAACCGAAAGGTAAGTGGATGCCGCTATAACTGTATTTGAAGAAAGCGATGATGTTGTATGTTTAAAGAAATCGTTATTTTCATTTCCAACACCCGGAGGTGAACGAAGGAAATCAACTGTTGTGCGCAAACGGTCGAGCAATGTTTTTAAATTGCCTACTTCAGTTATTTTAGTTTTGTTTGCTGTTATATTATCCGTAACTGTCTGTATAGATGCTTTCTGACCAGATAAAATACCCTCGATAATAGAAGTACTATCAAGTCCCGAAAGAAAACCAAGGCCACTGGTTTTTCCGTCTGTTGAGGTGTTAAAAGAACCTAAGCTTATACCAGCCATAATAACTTACCTAGTTATATAATATGGTTACATTTCTTCATTATAATACAATTATTAGTTTAAAACAAGAGGATAGTAGATAAATAAGTGCTGAAGACGGAAAGGCGTGTGACAATTATGGTGCTAAAAACTGTGCTGGTTAATTAGTAAGCAAAACAAAAAGAGAGGCAGTTTCCTGCCTCTCCCTTATTTGTAATCAAACAAACTCAGAACTATTGCCTAAGTAATTGGAGCAAGTTCTGGATACGTGTGTTCACCTGTGCAAGCACAGCTGTTGCAGCATCCACTCTCACTCTAGATTCTGCGAATCTTGTTGATTCAGCAGTATAGTCTGTATCCAGAAGTTTTGACCTTGCAGCGTCAGCATTCTGGATAGAAGCCTGGTTGTTCTGGATCGAAGAGTCGAAAGCTGTGATAGCTGCCGAAACATTCGATATCAGAGTAATTACGTTACGGATTGCATTATCAAGTACGTCACTGGCGGCGATTGCATCGGCGCTAGTTGCCACACTCAATGTCTGCGTAACACCTTCATCGTCTGTGTAAATATCAGTAGTCAATGCGCTTCCGATTGACACACCGATAGTGTCAGTTGCCTCAGCACCAACCTGGAAGGTTAGGGAGTCATTAGATGACACGTTAAACACAGCGTTTAGAGCATTTGCAAGTCCATCTTCACCTTCTTTTGTAGAGATGTTGATTTGCGAAATGTTATCTGCAACGTGACCTAGGTCAACCGTAAGAATACGACCATCTTCAGTATTAGCACTGTAGAAGTTCAACTTAGCAGTTGAGCCTGAGCTGCTACCAAGAGAAATAATCTTAGTAGTTGCGTCATAAGTGCCGTTATTTGAAGTTCCATCGGCATTAGAACCAAATGCCTCAATGTTACCAATACTAGGTACACTAGCAGAGTTTAGATAAGCTGTATAAACTTCGCCATTTATTGTAGTGGTGATAGTATCAGTAAGCCTATCTACAGTAAATGAAGTAATACTGCCATGAGAACCAATATCACCATACTGATCGCTGATTAAACGGATATCGCCGCTATTGTATGATAATTTGTTAGATCCAATAGAGTCGAATCCACGTAATCCTTCAAGTACAGTACCAACTGCCGCAGTGATGCGGTGATCGCTACTAGAAGGACTAATTTCAGCTAGGTTCAATGAACGCTCTTGAGCTATTGAAACTGAAGTTAGCTGAGTTTGCCAATCAGTAACAATATCATCTAGAGATTCTTGTCCGGCAGCTGAACTAGATACGCTTGCTAAAGTAACATCACTAGTACCTATAGTTAATTGGAATCCATTGTTTGTATAAGCGCCGTTAGAATCAACAGGCCCACTTGAACTCTGGAATATTAACTTAGTACCAGCTTTTATAGTATCGCTTTCAGTAGCTGTTGTGCTATCACCTTGTAGGTAAATAACCTGAGAAGTATACTGAGTACCATTTACTTCAACCTGGAACTGTACTGTGTTGTTACCTGAGTTATCTACCTGCTACGTTTAGTGATTTGTCAGCGCCAAGCATAGTGCTGCCACCAACTGTTGCAGAAGCTAGAGTTAATGTATCATCGGCGAAGTTAAATTGATAACCGTTAATATCTAGGTTTTTCTCGCGAGCAACAACACTGATTGTACCATCGAAATTATCGATGAACTCAAACAAACGTGATGCTGGATTATGATAGTTATAGTGGTAGTAGAGATAGTGTTGCCTGACGCGTCTTTAATAGTAAGTGTTGGGCTCGCAGCTACGCCATTGCTACCAGCTGTGTCTACCGCATAAGTGATGTTAGCAGTACCTGCTACATATGTATCTGCAGCAACGTCAGTTTGGTCACCGTAATTTTTAGCTGTTGCTGTCACAACGCCTGCTAATGATGTAAACACCCAGTCTACGTTTAGAGTAGTATTGGCATTCAATACAGCTGCAGTGTTGAAAGCTGTTTCTGTAGCGTCAGCACCAGCCATAATGTCTGTAACTGCATCTGGAGTGTCGTCATAAGCAAATGCAACACCGCCAAACGTGAATGTTTCAGCATCAGCTTGTTGGTCGTTAAGAGTGAAAGTTACAACTCTCTTAACACCATTTACAGTAGCAGCGCCAGAGCCTGAGCTATCAGCTCCAAATGCAATCGCGCCACTAAATTTAGTGTCAGCGATGTTATTTGCAGCTACAGTTTTGAACACACCTTCAGCACCTGCCGTTGCAGCAGTTTGGCTGCTAGTGAATGCTCTTGCAGAACCTGTGCCTATTTCCATATCATCTGGTGAACCATCGTTACCAAATGTAGCATTCAAGTCACCGGTTGTGTCATCATCTAATGAGAAAGTATAATTGTTTAGATGAGTGCCAGCTTCTTTAGCTCTTACAGTTACTGAGCCGTCGCCATTATCGATGAATGAGAATTGTTGGAAGTTTGAATCAGTAGAAGCGTTAGCTGCTGTAACGAAAGCAGACGCTGTAGTTATTGAAGAAGTGGTAGCAGTAAAGTTCAATGTTTGAGAGCCGTTAATGCCAGTACCATTGCTATCAATAGTCATAATTGCATTTCCTGCTGTTGTAGCAGAGAAAGTAATTTTGTTTTCACCAGCAAGCGCATGAGAATTTACTAAGTCACCTGATGCTACAGTTCCTGAAGAAGTGATATCAGATGCTTTTAGTAATGAATATTGCTCATCACCAATACCAGTTGTTGTGCTTGTACCTGCAACGCCACTAATAGAACCATCAAGCAGTTTTTTACCGTTGAAGTTAGTATTACCAGCGATACGGTTTATTTCCGATACGATAGCCTGGAACTCTTGGTTCAAGAACGCACGCTCATTATTAGATAGTGAGTCGTCCGCTGCTTTTACTGCTAAGTTTTTCTGTTTTTGCAGAAGATCGGTAATTGTATCCAAAGCTCCTTTTGCAGTTTCAAGAAGCGATTTTGCCTGTCCGGCGTTACCTACCGTAACCCTCAAAGTACCAACGCGAGTTGCAAGCACCGTACCTACTGAAAGGTCTGCCACATTTGCGTCAGTCTTTTTACCGGTCACTAAGTTTGATACGGACGCTTTAACTGTCATGGACGCACGACCCACCTGGTCCTGCGCATAACGGGCGTCAATACTAGAAATTGTGGTCATTTTGTATCTCCTACTTGGATTAGTTTAGTTTTTATATTCCGACTACATGACGGGATATAACTCCAGATTGTATATGATTATTAAAACAAAATCAACAGTAATTTTGCGATTTCTTACAATATAACGTTATAAGTCAAAGATTTAGCGTGAAAAAATGCCGAAATGCCAGGGAATACAAGGATTTTTCTTTGATAATGGATTTAACTTCAGATTGACTTGCTGTTGTTATGTGGTTGTGACATCTTCCATGTAGCTTTTTATTTCTTGCTCCAGTGTTTCTGTAATACGTCCAATGTATTCTTCGTACTTACGCCATTTTGCTTTTTTACGTGGTTTTATAGGTTTTATATTTAGGAAAGTGTCTTCCAATTCCAGGTCACAAAATTTTAGTAATGAATTTGTGGTTTTTTCGGTGTTTTTAATGATGTCGTCATAGCGCACATTATGTATAAAGCCTGGCATTACTGTTTGCCACATATGCATAAGCTTGTGATATTTCTTATAAAATACTACTAGATTTTCTAATATGTAACTATATTCATATCCTGTGTCGAAGCGGTTAAAAAACATCGATAGACATGTGTCGACAGGATGGCGGCGGCAGTGAATAATTTTACTATTTGGAAAACAGAGGCGTATTAAACCTAAATGCTTAAAAGATGATGAGGATGTATTTGTAACGTGTTTTATGGTAGGCTTGTCACAAAATGTTTGTAATATGCTGAGATATTCAGTTGTAATTAGATTTATTTCTTGCTTTGAAATATTTTCTAAGCAAGCCGGATAGCCAACTCCTGTCCTGTTTTCTTCTATCATTTTGCTTGCGCATTTCTGTAGGTAATTAATGCCACCTCCGCTTGATACTTCAGAGTGGTTACGCATAATACTATCAACTAATTTTATACCCGATCTCTCCATCCCAAGTATAAAAAATGGCATGGTGCTGTCATTTCCATATTTAGCTTTCTTTTTAAAAAACGTATTGGTAAAGAAAAATTTTTCCTGTGATTTAGTTATGTCATCTATTAGATAATATTGTTTAGGTGGAGTTATATTTCCTTGTATTTTATTAGCTTCAGAATAATGAAAAAATGCTTTGTCATATTCTTTGCAATCATCAAAGGCTTTTCCAAGTGCGAAGTGTAAAAGAGCTTTGTTAGATTCACTTGAGCTGTTGCCAAGAGCTATAAACATATTTTTTATATCGCCGTCTCCGCTTGTATGAAAAGTTTTTATGGAAGATATATTAAGGTAGCATTCTCCATCATTTGGTGATTGCCTTATAGCCATACGATAATAGTTTTCTGCTTGTTTAAATTTGCCAAGTTCCTTTAGAGTATTTGCCTTATTTTTGTAAAACAGGGCTTCATCAGCCTTTGGCTTTAATGCAATAACTTCTGACACAATTATAACCCAGTTAATGGTTTGCAAAAAAGATAAAATCTTTCTGTACTTTTTTATATCTGCTGAAAGAATGTGTGTATCTAAATGGATGTTTTTAAGTTTTGTAGATACTAATTTTTGACATTATAAAGCCAAATAATGACTTTAATGTAGAATGTATATAATTTTTCATCATAAGGCAATACGCAGATTTTTATTTAACATTTTACTATTCTTACATTTTCACCTATATATTCATCATGACTTTATCCGATAACAAATCCAGAGCCAGGCAACGCCTTGAAAAATGGGCAACCGGCCTGCTTTGCGTGTCGGCTAGCATATCTATTGCTGTTACGGTACTTATTGTATTGTCAGTCGTTTTTGAATCGATACATTTCTTTTCCAAAGTATCTATATTTGACTTTTTATTTGGCACTGTGTGGAGCCCGCAAACTGCTATGCGTGCGGATCAGGCCGGTAGTTCTGGGTCGTTTGGTATAATCCCATTATTTGCCGGAACCCTGCTTATAACATTAGTTGCAATGGTAGTTGCAACACCACTTGGCCTGTATTCCGCTATTTACCTTTCAGAATATGCTTCTCGCCAAACCCGTAAAAGGATAAAGCCGGTACTTGAAATATTGGCTGGTATTCCTACAGTAGTTTATGGTTATTTTGCTGTGGTTACGGTTGCGCCTGCGATACGTTCTCTTGGTGAAACAGTGGGTTTAAGTATAGCATCGGAAAGCGCTTTGGCTGCTGGTCTTGTTATGGGAGTTATGATTATCCCATTTATAATGTCTTTATCAGATGATGTTATAAATTCGGTTCCAAATTCTTTGAGGGATGCTTCACTTGCCCTCGGCTCTACTAAAGCTGAAACAGTAACAAAAGTAATTATTCCAGCGGCATTCCCAGGAATTATGAGCGCGGTATTGCTTGGTATTTCCCGTGCCATTGGTGAAACAATGATTGTAACTATGGCAGCAGGGCTTTCGGCGAACCTTACGTTAAACCCGCTCGAATCTGTTACGACTGTTACTGTGCAAATAGTAACGCTTTTGGTTGGAGACCAGGAATTCGACAGTGCTAAAACGCTGGCAGCATTTGCGCTTGGCCTGGTACTGTTTGCTGTAACATTATTGCTGAATATAATTGCTTTGCAGATAGTGAAAAAATATAAAGAACAATATGATTAGAGGCAACTAACTAATTGGAGATAAATATTGTCGTCATCCTGGAAACCGATTGTTTTTACCTGGATACTGCGATCAAGTCGCAGTATGATGTCACTAAATATGATCCTAAATAGTATTAAATAAAAACTATGATAGACATACTAGAAAGATTCAAACGCCGCCGGAAAGCTCTAAAAAAGTTGACAAAGCGTAAGCGTATCTACAGGCGCATTGAACTTAGCCTGGCCAAGCGTAGAGCCGCTGATAAGCGTTTTCGCATGTATGGGGCAGGGGCGGTTGCAATATCATTCATATTCCTGATTATCTTACTCTACAACATTATTGGCAATGGCTACACAGCCTTTATCCACACCCAAATTAACCTGCCAATCACGTTTACAGAAGAAGCAATTGGCGAAGATGATTACCGTCGTTTAGTAAAAAATTCTTTGCAAGGCATATTTCCAGATGTAACTGAGCGTGTCGAGAAGCGTATGCTGGATGGTTTAATAAGCAGCGTGGCTGAGCATGAATTAAAATCTATACTTGAAAAAAATCCTGATTATAAAGGTCAGACAAAAGATATTTGGTTACTTGCATCAACTAGTGTTGATATGTTTGCCAAAGGAAAAATTTCCCCTGATACTCCTGAAAATACACGTAAAATCAGTGATAAGCAAATTGGCTGGATCACTGCATTACAGGGCAGTAATTCTGTGCGTAAGGTATTTAATTCAGAGTTCTTTACTTCTGGTGATTCGCGTGAGCCTGAACAAGCAGGTATTCTCGGTGGCCTTGTAGGATCGATTCTGGTGATTATTTCATGTATGCTGCTCGCTTTCCCGCTTGGTGTGATGACTGCGATTTATCTGGAAGAATTTGCGCCAAAAAACCGTTTTACTGAATTTATCGAAGTAAATATAAGTAACCTTGCCGCCGTGCCTTCTATTGTGTTCGGATTGCTTGGTATTACTATTTACTTTCAATTTTTCGGCATACCGCGTTCGGCCTCGCTGGCTGGAGGGTTTACGCTTGCCTTGCTTGCGCTTCCTGTAATGGTAATTGCAACGCGCACTTCGATTAAAGCTGTACCGCAATCTATACGCGATGGCGCGATGGCTCTTGGGGCATCAAAATTACAAACCACATTGCATCATGTTCTGCCTCTTGCGATGCCTGGAATTATGACTGGAACGATACTTAGCATATCGCGTGTTTTGGGTGAAACAGCGCCGCTATTGATGATAGGGATGGTAGCGTTTATTGTGGATATTCCAAAAGGCTTCTTAGATGCTGCAACAGTAATGCCGGTGCAGGTTTATTTGTGGGCGGATAATCCGGAGCTGGGATTTATTGAAAAAACTTCAGCAGCTATAATTGTGTTGTTGTTATTTTTGATATTGGCCAACGCAGCCGCGGTTTATTTAAGGAAGAAGTTTGAGATAAGGTGGTAAAAAAGAAAATTAGAATGTTAGAACTTTAGATTGTATTAACTCTGAAGTTTTAGGGTTCTAAAGTTCTTATTGGAGAGAATATGAGCAAAAAAGATAACAAAGCACGTATGTCAGTAAAAGGCCTGAATTTGTTTTATGGAAAAAAACAGGCGCTAATTGACATCAATATGGATATTGAAAAGAACTCGGTAACTGCTTTGATTGGTCCTTCCGGCTGTGGAAAATCAAGTTACTTGCGTTGCCTAAACCGCATGAATGATACTATCGAAAACTGCCGTATTGAAGGCAAGGTGATGCTCGATGGCGAAGATATCTACGATGATGAAGTGGATGTGGTGGTGCTTCGTTCCAAGGTTGGAATGGTATTCCAAAAACCAAACCCATTCCCAAAATCGATATATGAAAATGTTGCATACGGTCCTAAAATCCACCATTTAACTGGCACTAAAGCCGATATGGATACTATCGTAGAGAAAAGCTTAAAGCGTGCCGGGTTGTGGGAAGAGGTAAAAGATCGTTTAAATGAGCCGGGCACTGGCTTATCTGGCGGGCAGCAGCAAAGGCTTTGCATCGCTCGCGCCATAGCAATAAAACCTGAAGTTATCTTGATGGATGAGCCATGTTCTGCGCTCGATCCCATCGCAACTGCAACTGTTGAAGAGCTTATTCAGGAACTAAAAGAGAAATTCACCATTGTGATGGTGACACATTCAATGCAACAGGCTCGCCGTGTTTCTGATTTCACTGGCTTTTTCCACATGGGGAAATTAATTGAATTCGGGACAACCGGGCAGGTATTTAACGAACCGGTTGATAAGAAGACGAAGGATTATATCGGCGGGAAGTTTGGGTAGGAGAATCAAGAATCTGGAATCAAGAATCTAGTTTGCTTGATTCCAGATTCCAGATTCCAGATTCAAGATTCTAATTTTATTGTGTAACGTATATGCAAGTATTCTCAAATAGATTAAAGAACCTAAGGCAAGTCCTTAAAAAACAAGGTCTATCTGGTTTTGTTGTTCCTTCCAATGATGAGTTTCAAAGTGAATATTGCCCACCATATGCAAGGCGATTGGAATGGCTAAATGGTTTTTCCGGTTCATATGGTGTTGCTGTTGTTTTGCTCGAAAAGGCGGCCTTTTTTACTGATGGCCGTTACACATTGCAGGCGCAAGCGCAAGTATCCAAAGATTATGAAATATATAATGTAGCTGAAAAGGCTCCGTGGGATTGGGTAAAAGAAAACCTGAAGCAAGATAAAAAATTAGGGATAGATTCATGGCTCCATAGCGAAAGCAATGCCATGAAGTATTTAGAATCTGCTAAGGTAAAATTATGCAAAACTAACCCTATAGATTCCATTTGGCAAGATAGGCCTGGTGTGCCAATTGACGAAATAAAAATCCATCCGCTTAAATATGCGGGGCAAAAACCTGCTGATAAAATCTCTGGTATCACTGAAAAAATGAAAGCAAAAGATGTGGATGCTTGCATAATAGCCGCGCCTGATTCTATCTGCTGGCTATTAAATATCAGGGGTAATGATATACCAACAACCCCATTTGTGCTGTCTTATGCAATAATAAACAAAAGTGGCAAAGTTGCCTTATTTGTTGATAAGGATAGGGTTAGCGAGAAAGTCGCTGATCATTTAGGTGATAACGTTGAAGTGGCGTCTGTGGGTACATTAAAAAAAGCAATTAAGTCTCTGAAGAATAAAAAAATATGGATAGATCCGGCATCTGCGCCATATTGGTTTTTTGAGCATTTGAAGAAGCATAAGCTAGTGCGCCTCGGCGACCCATGCCAATTACCTAAAGCTTGTAAAAATAAAGTAGAGATTCAAGGTTCGTATGAAGCACATGTTATAGATGGCGCGGCAGTAACCAGCTTTTTGCATTGGCTGGATACCACAAAAGAAAAGGTCAGTGAAATAACTGCGGCAGATAAACTATTGGAATTCCGTGCAAAAAATAAACCATTTATCGAGCCGAGTTTTGCAACTATTGCAGGTTTTGAATCAAATGGTGCGATTGTTCATTACCATGCAAGCGAAGAAACCAGCAAGGAGTTAAAGGGCAGTGGGCTGTTTCTGCTGGATTCGGGCGGGCAGTACCTAAGCGGCACAACTGATATCACCCGCACAATTGCAATAGGTACTCCAACTAAGGAGCAAAAACATAATTTCACTCTGGTACTTAAAGGCCACATTGCTCTTGCTAATGCAGTTTTCCCTGTAGGTACTAGCGGCTCGCAGCTTGATATTCTGGCGCGGCAATATCTGTGGCAGGAAGGACATGACTTCGACCATGGCACTGGCCACGGCGTTGGCAGTTATTTAAGTGTGCATGAAGGGCCGCAACGCATTAGTAAAATGCCAAATAATGTTGCACTGCAGGTTGGGATGATAATTTCTAATGAACCAGGCTTTTATAAGGAAGGCAAGTACGGTATCCGTATTGAGAACCTTGTTACAGTTGTAGAAAGGCATGATTTAAAAGAAGGTGGCCGTAAATTCCTGGGGCTGGACACTATCACCCGCGCTCCGATTGATATGCGCATGGTTGAAGAATCACTTCTTACTGATGATGAAAGAAGGTGGCTAACTGCTTATCACAAAAAAGTTGTTGAGGATTTAACACCGCATTTGGAGAAGGATGTGGTGGGTTGGTTGAAGAAAGGAAGTTAAAATTACGGGGTGTGAGCCAGATTTTCTAGCTTCACACCCCGTAAAAAATCTCCTTCAAATTTTTACGGGGTCCCCATCCAAGGGCTGTGAATATTTTACCTAATGCAACTGTATAATCTCATCCATTGAAACTTGGTTGCGCCCGGTATTCTTTGCAATATAAAGCCTTGTGTCGGCATTTTTATAAAGCTCAGCAGCGGTGATTTCAGGATTGGCATCGTTAGATGATATACCGATGGATACTGTGCAATTAATTGGCATAAGCGATTCTTTTATAAAGAAATTATTCTTTGCCACGCTCGTGCAAATCCTATCGGCAACCCAATATGCGCCGGCTTCTGAGGTATCAGGCAAAAATACTGCAAACTCCTCACCGCCAACACGCGCCAGTACGTCGGTATCGCGGACGCAGGATTGCATAACTTTTCCCATTTCGACTAATATTTTATCGCCACTGGCATGGCCATAGGTATCATTAATCTTTTTGAAAAAGTCGATATCGATAAGCAATATTGAAAAGTTAGACTCTGACCTGCTACTGCGTTTTAGCTCCTTTTCAACAGTTTCAAAGAAAGTGCGGCGGTTAGCAAGCCCGGTCAATGTATCGGTATGCGCAAGGCGTATCAGTTCTTCTTTAGTTTGCTCTTCTGCTTTTATGCGGTCGCTAATATCACGGAGCGAGCCAATAGAGCCTATAATTTTACCTTTTTCATCAAACCATGGGTAAGATACATCAGTAAGCCAAACCTGGCGCCCATCTTTAGTGCGGACAAGATAATCAGCCTGCCATTTGTTTACATCACCATTTTTGCGAGCTTTTTCTAAGCCGCTAAAAGATGATATAGATTTTATCCCATTACTGATAATTTTTGTTTCTAAAATAAGTGAACGGAAATTTATTTTTTTCATTTCTTCAGGTGTGAAACCAAGCAGCCTTACTATGGCAGGGCTGACGTAATCATACGTCATGCTATCATACCTTAGGCGATAAACAGTATCGGAAGAATAAGATGTAAGCAGTGAAAGCTCCGCTTTTTCTTTTTGTGACTTACCTACAAAGGGGATGCCGTATTTTGTACTGTTGGAGATTAAGTTGAATAGACTGGAATATTTGGTGGTTCTTGAATTGCTGGAAGTCATATAAAGCCTCCTTTTTGGTGCGTAATATTTTTACGCTTTTTCCTACATAAGGTAATGATAAATATATTTTATCACTATATATGGTATACCTATAGATATAAAATTTCGATTCGTTTGTCAATTATAAAGTGTAAGATGCGGGTGCTTGATAAAATCCAGGAACTCATTAATAGTGTTGCTGGATTTTTTAATTTTATATTTACTTTGCTGGTAGTGTGTATTTTCTCCTGGCAGTGTTACTATAAGATTGAAATGTTGACTTAGTTTCTATCGTCCTCTAATTTGCTTTTTTTCTATTTCTTGAATGGTACACTTATGAAAAAATCTACTATTGATTACCTGCGTTCGCGCCTGCCTACAATATTGTATCATTTTTTAGCGGAATTATATCTTCTCCCGCGGCAGTGTTTAAGAGTAAGCTTTATTAGGTTTGTTATATGCTATTTCAGGAAAGTATATTTTATTAATATCAGGCGACAGATAAAGACTCTGGATAATTGTGATAGCCGGGTTGGTAAGAATACTATAATGCATAATTTACGTGGGATTACTGATTTAGCGGTAAAGCGCTCGCAGAACTTGATTTTCCCTACTGTAATAATAGATAAGGTCGTGAAAAACCTGGAGAATGCAAGCGTCCTGACTATAGGGCCTCGGGCAGAAGGTGAGATATATAACTTAATTGGACATGGGTTTTCCGCAAAAAATATCCAGGGGCTGGATCTTATTTCTTATTCCCCTTATGTTAAATTGGGTGATATGCATAGCATGTCATTTGCTGAAAATAGCTTCGATGTAATATTCTCAGGCTGGGTGATGGCGTATAGCAATGACAGGCAAAAAGCAGCCAGTGAAATGCTAAGGGTCGCACAAAATGGCGCTGTTATTGCTATTGGCTGCTCATATAATCCACTTACCGAAGAAGAATTATTAAAACAAAATGGTTATCTTACAGGAACAGATAACAGGATATTATCAATAGAACATATTTTATCCTTGTTTGGTGATAATATTGATAAAATATATTTCAAACAGGATGTTGAGGATAAGACTCAATTTTGTGATCTTATTGCTATCTTCTCTATAAAAAAGGGGATTAAGTAATGGTGGTTTCATTAATAAAAAAGGTTCTTCCTAAAAAGATCAGGAATTTATCAACCTTGGCCAATATTATTATAGGCCGCAAGTTATATAACAATATTGCTAACTTCCAGAATAATTATATTGGCATAAAAAGGTGGGAAATAAGTAAAAAGCTTGCTGGAAAGCCAGTGCAAACAATACAACCTGATGTTAAAGAGTTGCAGGAAACTGGTGTTACAATGTTTCAAGCTGGTTTTCCTAAAGAAATTGTAGACCAGATATACAAAGAATACTTAGCCGTTATCGATGACCCTGAGCACTGCATTTTCCGTGACGATTATGGTCGTGCTACAGATAAAGAAAATGGTAAATATTATACCATCCTTGCCAGTTCTGTAGAGAGCCTACCGAGCGCCAAGAAACTTTTTACTGAAGAGTTGCATAGCTTTTTAAGGCAATACTACCAATCAGAATATTCACTTCATTCGATATATGTATGGCGCACCAAGCATATATCAGAAGCGCATTTACAGAGCATTTATCCTAACCAGCCATATTCAATATTATGGCATGTAGATGGTCACCCGATAGATACTTTAAAAATGTTTATGGTTCTTTCAGATGTAGAAGAAGCTGATGGGCCTCTCCATTACTTGACTGAGCAACGTACTGAAGAATTGCGTAATAATGGGTATTTCAGCAGGTTTAAATACGGGGTTTCTCGGGAAGAAATTGAAAATCCGAAGTATTTACGCAAACTGGTAGGTCCAAGTGGAACAACCGGCTTCTGTAATACCACAAAATGCCTGCATAGGGCAGGGGTGCCGGCAGAAGGCAGGCAGAGAGACATTCTGCAATTTAGGTTCCAGGCATCGACAACGCCTTTTGAGTTTCCTAAATCCAGTGATGGATTTCCCCTGGAATAGATTTTTGAAGAACGGGGGCTATTTGTTATTTAAGCCTTGCAGACGGGGTAAGAATCCCATTTCTGAAAAGAATTATTTTCTACTTAATCCTTTTTGATTGTACTTTTTGCTTAACTCTGTGTCAGTTGCTGATAATTTCTTCTCAGGTGCATAAGAATATTTTGGTTTTTCTGTGGCTTGAGGAATTTGGTTGTGTTCTTTTTCATCAGTATCTGTCAAGTAAGGGTTGTAAGCTTTTTTCTTATTCACAGATGGATCTGTATTATCAAGCATTCCCCGAAAATAATATTCATCATCATCATGTGGGTTATTATCGTAGTTACGCTGTGGTACAGCTTGCCTTAGCGCCAATCTTTGAGCTGATGTTTTAATTGAGCTTGTTAGTTTAGATAGCATTTTATTCCTTGTTTTTTATTATAGCCAAGCCGGGATGCTATCTCGTGCTAGCATTTCATCATATGATTGACGTGGACGGACAACTGCAAACTTATCACCATTTACCATCACTTCAGGTATCAGCAATCGAGAATTATACTCAGATGACATCACCGCCCCATACGCACCGCAAGAACGGATAGCAATTAAGCTGCCTTCAGGTAAATCTGGTAAGTAACGATTTTTTGCAAATACATCACCAGTTTCACAAATCGGCCCCACTATATCCATAGCAAGCGTTTGTGCGTTTGATTCATCTACCGGAACAATTTCATGATGTGCATTATAAAGCGTAGGGCGGATAAGGTCGTTCATTGCCGCATCGATTACCAAAAAGTTCTTATGCGAAGTTTTCTTTAGATAAATAATTTCAGAAACTAGTATGCCAGCATTTCCGCAAATAAGGCGACCTGGCTCGAAGGCAAGCTTGCAGCCAAGTTCTTTTACTGCTTCGATAGTCATTTCGGCATATTGTGCAGGTGAGGGAACATCCTGTTGTTTATAAGGAATACCAAGCCCGCCACCTAAATCTAGGTGAGTGATATTATGCCCATCAGCTTTTAATGTTTTGACTAAATCTTTTACTTTAGTAAATGCCTTTTGGAATGGTACTAAATCAGTCAATTGTGAGCCGATATGAGTGGCAACGCCACGAATTTCAATGCCTTGCATTGTGGAAGCTTTCTTGTAAATATCGCGTACTTCATCCCACGGAATCCCGAATTTGTCTTCTTTGCGGCCAGTGGTGATTTTATCGTGCGAGCCTGCGTCGATATCAGGGTTTACGCGGAAAGCAACCGGCGCTTTTTTACCAAGTGAGATAGCAACTTCGTTTAGTGAATCAAGCTCTGCGCCAGATTCTACGTTGATTTGCATAATGCCTTCTTTTAGTGCATATGCCATCTCCGCTTTAGTTTTACCAACGCCTGAGAAAACTATTTTTGATGCCGGAATGCCAGCAGCGAGGCAGCGGCGGATTTCACCTTCAGATACACAATCGCCACCTGCACCCAAATTAGCCAGTGTTTTTAACACTGCCAGGTTGGAATTGGCCTTTACAGCAAAGCAGATAGTTGCATTTACACTTTTAAAGCTATCTGCAAAAACATTGTAATGACGCGTGAGTGTAGCGGTGGAATAGCAATAAAATGGCGTGCCGACTTGTTT
>JAJONM010000002.1 GCA_021323415.1 Rickettsiaceae bacterium | reverse complement strand
CCCTACATTTTGTACGCCAGTGCGCCCAGGTAACCACATTAAATTATCAGCATGGTAGTCGCGCAAGACAACAACATCCTCGGCAACTTTATTAAGTTTTAATAACTTATCCCATATCGCAACATAATCATCTACTACAGATTGGGGAACTGCTTCATCAACCACATTAGGTAAATACCACTCAGTTAAGAGCTTGCACTCACGCATTAGCAACTCCCCATCGTAATCCGGAGTTTTTGCAGGGAGTGTAGAACGATCAAGCTGGATAAGTACATCCATCGCAGCAAGATAAAGTTCTAATTCATCATGATTAGAAGAGATTGATGATTTACCACTAAGCACATTAGTGAAGCTATCATTACCTAAATCTTCAAGTAACATTAGGCCATATTTCACATCAGCATCATAAATTTCAGGAGAGCTCAGGCCACGGCGGCGTAAGTAATTATCAATATTAATAAATGGCTCAATATTCTCTTTTACTGGCGGCGCATCCATCAGCATAATTGTTTTTTCATCGGTATAGATACGTTCATAATGCCTAAATGAAGCGTCACTCGATAACTTCTCGCGCCTTGCATTACCTAACTTGTTTTTCTTTAGAAAACTTACTATTAAATCTTCGCGTTCCTGCATTATAAATCCACTATTCTATCTATCCAACTACCCATTGCTTCAAGCTGTGCAACTCTATCACCATCTTGCAACGACAACTTTACTAATAACCTATCCGAAGGCAACATGTCATCTATTATTTCAGGCCATTCTATTAAACTTACACCATTATCAAGTGCATCATATAACCCGATTTCTTCAATCTCTTGCGGATTCTTCAAACGATACAAATCAAAATGCCAGATAGTAAAGTTTTGTGTCTCATACGGATGCACAAGGTTAAATGTCGGACTAGTCACATCCTGTGGATCGGTAAGCAATGAATTGATAAAGAATTGCGCAAATGCTGTTTTGCCAGCACCTAAATCACCCTGTAGGGTGATTACATCACCTTTTTGAGTAAGGGCGGCAATTTTTTCTGCAAGTGCCTGGGTTTGGGAGAGGGAGTTGATGTTGTGTTTCATCTATCTTAAAAGTTTTAAATTCTTTCTCTTAAAGTAACAGGTAATCTTTGTCCCCTCACCTTCTGAGGATTCCAGCTCAACTTTACCACCATGCAGTTCAACAATATTTTTAACTACTGCAAGACCAAGTCCAGTACCAGTTTTTTTCATTACAAAAGCCGCGCTTGATTTAAAGAAACGATCGAATACCTTGCCTTTCTCATTATTGTTTATACCTATTCCACTATCTTCTACCCAAATAGCAATTTCGCTTTTTCCATGGGTTTCTGCACCTATAACTATATTCCCTCCACGATCAGTGAATTTTATAGAGTTATCGATAATGTTAAACAGCACCTGCTTTATACGTTTTTCGTCACCCATCATCTCGCCGATATTTTTATCACACTGCATAGAAAGCTTTATTCCCGCATATTTGCAGCGCTCCCTTGTAGCCTCCATAACAGAATACAGCCCAGTATAAACATCAAAGTTACGGACATCGAGCACCATATATCCAGCCTCAATGGAAGCAAGGTCAAGAATATCATTAATCAAAACCATCAACTGGCTGGATGAATCATGTATGCCAGTTACATATTCTACCTGTTGTTTATTTAAAGGACCAAAGTGTTTTTCTGCTAAAACCTCTGAGAATCCCATAATCGATGTGAGTGGAGTTCTAAGTTCATAAGATACGTTAGCAAGGAATTCAGTTTTTAGTTTATCAGCAGCCTCCAGTGCTTCATTGCGTTCACGTAAAGTTTTTTCTGCAAGGATTGAGTCAGTTATATCCTCATAGGAGAATAAGAAATCACCATCAGGTAATGTTACCACAAGCTTTTCAATAAACTTACCATCAGTACGCTCAATGCGCTTAATAACAGGCTTTCTGGTATGCGGACGTTCCATCCAATCATGTTTAAATTCTTCCCAATTGCCTGTGTATTTAAATAAATGCTTTGATTTTTCCAGCAGTGCATCACTATGCGGACTAGAGTCCAGAAGCGGTAGCTCATCTGGCCACATCATCGCATACATCGGGTTATACAGTTTCAATATTCCATCGCGGCCAAACACAGCAACACCTTCACGCAGGTTATCAAGCGTCTCACGCTGCACAGCTATTAATGTATTATACAGCGTTTCCATTGCAAAGCGGTCGGTCATATCCTCATATGAGAAAAGCAGCCCACCAAGTGCATGAGGGATTACAATCACACGTAAAGCCTTGCCATCTGGCAAATAGAAAAATTCATCATGGGTTGTAAACAAATCAGTAAATAGCTGCATCTGCTCATTGCGGAACTTCTTAAAATCGGCTTGTTCAGGTAATTTCCTTTTCTCACGCAATGCCTCTAACACTTCCAAGTAGGTAGGTTTGCTATTTAGGAACTTTTCATTTAAGCCCCATAGTTTTACAAAAGCATTATTATAAAAACGCAGCTTGGTATCAGCACCATATATCGCCATCGCGCTGGAAGAGCTTTCAAGTAAGTCAGCTTGCGCTGATATATGGCGACCAAGTTCCTTTTCTATATTTTCCTGGTTAGTAATATCGCTAGCAAAACCAATAATACCATCACCACCGGTAACCGCACTTTCAGATATATCAAAGAATCTCCGCTCACCGTTTACTACCATATGTTTTTTCATGTGCAGCACACGTTTGTTTTTAAATGCCATTTGAGACATTTGCCTTAAATTTTCATCAAGGTCAGGAATTGCCCCTTCCGATATGTTAACATCATTAGCATTCACCATCTGGCTATACATTAAATTACAGTGATGAATAGTAAAATCACTATTGCGGAGCCAAACTGGTATTGGCAGGGCGTTAAATATATCTATGTAATCCTTAGCTTCGTTTTTCACATTATTATAATGCGAAGTAAGTTTTTTTATTTCTTCCGTGTATTCTGAAACATCATAAAACCATATGATAGCTCCGCTAATATCACCACTGTCGGTATCAACCCGGTTACCAAAGCATTGTATATGCTTTACTTGCTCGTCAATTTTACACTTACAATTGATAATAAAATTTTCCCGCTCCCCACTTTGTAATTTAGCAAGTAAATCAGTTAAATTTTTTGCATCAGCGTTAAATATTTTTACAAACTGCAAAAAGTTTTTGATTCTGCTTTGTAAGCCAAGTATCTTAATTAAATTAAGAGAAAATTCTTCATTTCCCTTGCTATCACAATAGTAATAGCCGCCAATGGAAGCGCTATTTATTATTTCATGTAGCTGGATTTTTTTCTGTAAAATTTCTATAGTACGGTCGTCTAACCGCCATTTTACAAAGAATAGCACCGCTATCGTTGCAAGAATAATAAGTGAAATTGTCGTATATAATTCAAGCATTTGATTGCGGATAGTAAAAGTTTTTTAAACATTACTACGACCGCTTGCAACTTGCAAGTTACAACATGAGTCACCACCCTAACCCTACTTAAGACATTGGTTCAAGAAAGCCTCAGAATCCGCCTCAAGCTGTTTCTGCCAATCACGTTCAGATTTTTCTTTTAGCCTCTGTAAAACTTCTTCAGGCAGTACTTTCTTTTTCCTTTGAGCAATAGATTCAGGTTTATTTTCAGTTTTTATATCCGAATTTGGAAACAAGTTTATTTCACTTACAGTTCTTTTTAGTTTACCAAAACCAGGCACAAACTCTTTTTTAGCAAATGGCTTAGCTTTCGGTTCGAATAAATTATTTTCAGGCTTATGGTTATCCACCTCCTTTCCCATATCAAAAGACAAAGGCATCACCGAAAGAGTAATCCGCGACTCAGATCTTTTAAGAAGAGGGCGTTTCTTTTCATTCGACATAACAATTTCCTTTTCGAAGTAAATATTGACTTAAAATATTTTTCGCGCTACTTATCATGCTATCATGACAACAGTCAAGAAATTGCTACTTATATTATTGCTCGCTGCTGCTTTTATATGGCTATGCTACACTATTTGGGTCTACGGACAATATGTATCTATGTGGGGAAAACTGCATGTAGGTGCTAACATTCTGGCTTCTCAAACCATATTACTGGCAGTAAAGAATATACCAACAATATTAACAGTTTTAATAGCCAGGCGGTTTTGGTATTAAGCCACTACATGCATATCAGCATTTTTTGCAACAATAACACTACCAAGAACAGACCAATCATTCGTAAAGTTATGCTTCACTACATTGTTTAGTGGGGTAACATTATTTTGGTTCTGCTTCCTATTGTGAGCTGCTCTTATCACAGATGCACAAGCTGCCAAGCTTCTATTTTTAATTATCTCAGCATGGTTATTAGCTATTGTGCGTACTTTTTCTTTATTTGATAGGTATTCACGCGCTCCCTGGCTAACAGCACCAATAAAACCAGTGTATGCAGCCTGGTACATCTCATCAAATTTTCTATGACCGATATTTGCCCCATAAGCCAAAAGTAATTGGGCAGTATTAATATGCCCGTTAGCAGAAGCCCTGCGGATTGCAGTGTTATTAGCATCTGATGGATCGACACGCTTATCAGAAATAAGCATCTCAACCACATCAAAATGGCCATTTCTAGCTGCAGAATGAACTGCAATATTGCCATTTTCTGCAGGATTTACGCGTACATCAGCAAGTAAAAATTTAACAACTTCGGTATGGCCATTTTCAGAAGCAATAGCGATCGCTACATTCATACGCGCTGCCGGGCTAACTCTCCAATCAGTAAGCAAAAGTTCTAATATATCCAGCCGTCCTTTGCTGGCAGCCCACCATAACGCCATATTATTATTTGCTGCAGGGTTAATCCCATTATTCATAAGTCTTTGTATTTCAACAATATTTCCATTTTTTGCAAAATCGATTAAACGCTGCTCAAGATGCAATTTTGACATATATCTAGACACTTTATATCTCCACTTGTCATTTTTATGAGAGGCTTATGTAACATATTTTTTATTATTTGTCAAGCGTGTAATAATAACATTTCAATAATACGGCTTTTGCCAAGCATTAGGCTTAATAAATAAGCCACTGAAATATCACTGTTTTTACAAAAAACAATCCAATCTACTTGCCATTTACTAATTAACAGTTTTACTATACTAACAACCCAAGACATATATTAATGGTAAATATGAACATTTTAGTTACAGGCGGAGCAGGTTTTATCGGCAGCACATTTGTTGCCCAAAGTGCCAAACGCGGAGATAATATCATTGTTTTGGACGCCCTTACCTACGCAGGCAATATAGACAATCTGAAAAACATTCCATGCAAACTAATTCAAGGTAATATTTGCGATAGGCAACTGGTAGATAAAATCTTACGCGAGCATAATATTGAGGCAGTAGTCAATTTTGCTGCAGAGTCCCATGTGGACAATTCAATAAACGCCTCAGCGGTTTTTATAGAAACTAATATTACCGGAACATATACAATGCTGGAAGCTACCCGTAATTATTGGAACAGCCTGCCAGAGGCTAAGAAAAATAACTTCCGTTATGTACAAATCTCAACTGATGAGGTGTTTGGCGACTTGGAACTTAATTCAGATACAAAATTTATTGAAACCACACCATATGCGCCAAGCTCGCCATATTCTGCCAGTAAAGCAGCTGCAGACCATTTAGCCCATGCATGGCACAGGACTTATGGCTTACCGGTAATTATCACCAATTGTAGCAACAATTACGGCCCTCGCCAATATCCAGAAAAACTAATACCACATATGATTTCATGCGCTTTGGATGGAAGACTTTTGCCGGTTTATGGAGATGGTAAAAATGTGCGCGACTGGATTCATGTTGAAGACCATTGCAATGGCGTATATCTGGCCCTAACTAAAGGAAAATTAGGCGAATCATATTGCTTTGGCGGTAACGCAGAAAAATCCAATATTGATTTGGTAAACAGTTTGTGCGAAATTTTAGATGAGTTGTCTCCTAAAACCAACTGCTCATACAAATCACAAATTACCTTTGTTAAAGATCGCGCAGGTCATGATAGACGCTATGCGATAGATGATAGAAAGGCAGTAAAAGAGTTAGACTTTACAAGACAATATACTTTTGATGAAGGGCTAAAAACTACAGTCCAGTGGTATTTGGAAGAGCTAATTACAGACGACAAAATAAGGATAGCAAGATGAAAGGCATAATATTAGCTGGCGGCTCAGGCACACGCTTAGCACCAATAACACGGGCAATCAGCAAGCAGGTAATACCCCTATACGATAAGCCGATGATATATTACCCATTATCAACCCTAATGCATGCCGGAATTAAAGACATTCTTATAATAAGCACCCCGCGGGATTTACCCTCTATCGAAAGGTTGCTAAAAGATGGCAGCCAGATTGGCTTATCAATTACCTACAAAGAACAAGCAAAACCGGAAGGTATAGCCCAGGCTTTTATAATTGGTCAGGAGTTTATAGGTGATTCTCCAGTATGTCTTGTGCTTGGCGATAATATTTTTTATGGTCGCGGCCTACCAGAGATATTAAGCAATTCGGCCGGATTAACCCGCGGAGGATGTGTATTTGGCTATCATGTGAAAGATCCTTCGCGCTATGGTGTAGTTGATTTTGACGACAATAAAAACGCTATCAGCATCGAAGAAAAGCCAAAACAACCAAAATCAAATTATGCCGTTACCGGGCTATATTTTTATGATTCCCAGGTAGTAGAATTTGCAAAAGCATTAAAGCCATCCGCTAGGGGTGAACTAGAAATCACCGACCTAAACAACGTATATTTAAAGAAAGGCCAGCTCAAGGTAGAGTTTTTAAGCCGAGGTATCGCCTGGTTAGATACCGGAACACCGCAATCGCTTCTACAGGCATCAAACTTTGTGCAAATGGTAGAAGAACGTCAGGGCTTAAAAATTGGCTGCATAGAAGAAATCGCCTATCACCAGGGTTTTATCAATAAAGAGCAGCTATTATTCCTTGCCGCTGAATATGGAAATAATGACTACGGGCAATACCTAAGGGATGTATCGGGAGTCGATAAAGAAAAATTATGGGTAGCAGCGTGAGTTTGCTTATATATGGCAAATACGGCCAAGTCGGCTCCGCCCTTGCCTCCCGCGCTAAAAATGCAACCATTATAGCTAGTACCGATGCAGATTTTTCTGTTTATGAAAATATAGAAAAAGTTTTAGAAGACATAAACCCAAGCGCAATTATCAACGCTACTGCTTATACTAATGTTGATAAAGCCGAAACCGATACAGAGGCCGCTTACAAAGCTAATGTAACAATTCCAGAATCACTGGCAAAATACTGTAAAATAATGGACATACCATTTATACATTATTCTACCGACTATGTATTTCCAGGTGAGGGAAACACCCCTTACAAAGAAACCGACACTCCGGCACCAATAAATATTTACGGAAAAACCAAATTAGCTGGTGAACAGGCTATTGAGGCAATAGGTGGTAAATATATAATACTCCGTACATCATGGGTTTACAACGAAACACACAAAAATTTCTTAACTACAATGCTGAGATTCGGCAAAGAGCGCGAAGAACTTTCAATTGTTAGCGACCAAATTGGCGCTCCAACCTATGCAGGTGATATTGCTGATGCCACGCTCAAAGCATTAGAAAAACCATTCGAATCTGGCGTTTACCACCTGTGTAATGCTGGGGAAACTAGCTGGTATAATTACGCACAAGAAATTTTTGAACTTGCCCGCGCACAAAATATTCCGCTAATTGTAGATAAAGTATCTCCAATTTCTTCATCAGAATATAAAGCCGCAGCAAAAAGACCTTTAAACTCTAGGCTTAATTGCGATAAAGCTAAAATGCTGTTGAATATAACAATGCCAGATTGGAAAGAGAGGCTTTCTGGCCTAACCTTCAATTAAAACTCTTTCCAAAATTTCTGCAATCGGCCTAAAACTACGCCTGTGATGCACAGTAACTCCATGGTTTCTTAAACCATTTTGATGATCTTCAGTGCCATAACCTGAATTCCTTTCCCATAAATACTCTGGGTGCTGCAGTGCTAATTCAGCCATAATCTTATCGCGCGTTACTTTTGCAATAATGGAAGCCGCACCTATTGATAAGCTAATTGCATCACCACCAACAACATATTGGCCCTTGCATGGTAATCGTGGAATACGATTGCCATCAATTAGCGCATAGTCAGGCAGTAATGGTAATGCTGCAACAGCCTTACTCATAGCCAGCATTGACGCATGCAAAATGTTTAATGAATCAATCTCTTCTACGCTTGCTATCCCAACCCCTATATGTGCAGTTTGATATAGCTCAGCAAATATTATTTCACGTTGCTTGCGTGTTAATTTTTTAGAGTCATTAATACCAAAAGGAATATTATTTCTATCAAGTATGACAGCAGCAGCAACGACTGGCCCAGCCCAAGGTCCCCTGCCTGCCTCATCTACCCCTGCAATAATGCCATTTAAACTAGATTCAATTGATAGGTCAGGCAATTTTTTGTCCTTTTAAAGTTTGTGACCTTAAACAACAACCACAAAAATTTCGCAAGAGGTTTTTTTGCAAAGCAGATCGTTTTACATAGATAACTTGTTAGATATTTCTTTAAATTATTAAATTCAGAAAGCTCATCTGGGTGGCTCCTTCTCCCGTGGGGAGAAGGATGGGATGAGGGGGCGGTGAACTAACAATAAGTTAGGAGTTTAATTTAAATATTTTCGCCCCCTCACCCTAACCCTCTTCCCACGGGAGAGGGAACTACATTACTAACTACTTAATCACCTCCAGCGCAGCATTACATTCTTCAGTTTGCAGATTAACATCAAGAAAATACCAGGAATCTTTGATTTTCTCTGCACATACACCTTTAAGTGCATCTAAGGCAGCGTGAGGGTTTTTCTGGAAAAGCTCTGTATATTTCTTTACCAATTCCGGATCATCCACCCGATTCTTATGGTTTTTCAAAATTTCATCTACTACCTGGCACTCGGTATCGAAATTAAGCATCGCTGATTTGCACCAACGCAAATGGAACTGCGCTGCAAGCGGATGGCCTTTGTAAAACTCAGTATATTCAGTTTGTTTTTTAGTCTTAGAAGTAACTTCCCTATCTACGCGCAGAGCCATTTCGCAATCAGATAGGCTAGTAACTACACCATCTGCACATTCTTCAGCCAATGCCTTTGCTTTATCAGCGTTTTTACGATAGTAATCAATGTTTTTAACTTCCTTTTTCTCACTAGATAATTTTATATTTTCCGCAATCCTGCTTTCTGCATTTCGCTCCGCTCTTGCCGCATCACACTCTCTATCTTGTGTGTCCGAGTCATATCCGTACCAAGGATCAGCAAATAAAATTTTGCAGTGACCACTTAGCAAATCATCAACAACTTTAGGATTTTCTTTAAATTTCTTACGGTAATATTCTTTATATTTTTGTTCGACCAGTAGCTTATCGGCTTCATCCTTCTTTTGCAGCTCAAGCTTGTCTTTCAAAAAATCAATTGCAGCCACGCATTCAAGGTTATTTTGCTTTGCCCGGACTCCATTTCCAGCACATGAAGCAATAAATTTTTCTACTTCTTCAGGGTTATTTTTGAAAAACTCTAAGTAGCTTTTATATTTCTTGTTTTTAGTATTGCCAAAATTAGGTGCAATCTTTCTTTTTATTAGGCTTAGCCTGCTAATTAATTCATCACGTCCATTTAAAGCCTCTGTAATTTTTATAGCCTCAAAAACAGCAGAGCACTCTAAATCCTCAATAAAAATGCTATCAGCTAATCCAATGTAGTTCTTACACTTGCCCTGCTCTATCGCCCTTGCCTCTTCTATATTAGCTTTATAATAGTTAACATAACGGGCAAATTCTTTTTTATCACGATCAGACCTGATATTTTTGCTATAAACTTCGTTTGCTATACTACATTTTAGCTTATCTTGTTCTTTTTCTTCATTGCATTCATCTACAACTTTTTTCGCCTCAATGGCATTACTGCTAAAATATTCCTTATATTCCTTCTTTTTAGTTTCTTCTTCTTTCTTTTCATTTAACACCCGGACTGCATATTCGCATTCTGCAGTTTTTTCTTTATTTGCGCATTCCTCTGAAAAAACTTTAGCTTCAGCAAGGTTTTTTCTATAATAAGTTAAATCTTTTTTCGCATCTTCATTACCAATAATTGATGCAAGTTGCTTCATTTCATCGCGTCTTCTTTTTTCAGAAAAAGCTGCATTACATTCTTCGTCCTGCAAATCCTTATCGTAGCGATACCACGGATCTGCAAGTATCGGTTTGCAGCGCCCTTCTAATAGCTTGTCCGCTTCAGCACTATTGCTCCTAAAATAGCTTTTCCTCGACTCCTTATAGCTTTTCTGCTTTTCAGATTCCTTCGCAGCATTTTCGTTATTTACTTCAAGGTATTCCACAAGGGAGTTAACTGATGCCAGACACTCAATTTTACTGCGTTTTAGCCTAACATTATCTTTCGCACACAATAAAGCAAATTCCTGTGCGCCATTAATATCAGACCTAAAATTATCACGCAGTTTTTCATAGCGGGATTTATTTGCATCTTCTGCGCTTATTGTGCTTATCAGCTTTTCTTTTAGTTTGTGTAAATCTTCTAATAATGCATTGTTAATTTTTGCCGCCGCACTTTCCTTCGCAACTTCAGCAGCCGCCTTACATTCAAGTTGCACCACCTCATCAACATTAGACAGGTCATTACAACTTTTAGCTATAAATTCTGAAGCTTTTTTTACATTACTCCGATAGAAAGCAACAAACCGCTTTAACTTTTCTTTATTTTGTTTGCTGGTTACCTCCCTACTTTCTATTTCAAGCACAACATCACATTTATCATCATCTTTTTCTACTAAAGCCTGGCACTGTTTTACAACTTCACTAGACTCATCTAAATGTTCTGAATAATACCTCCTATACTCAACTTGCTTCTGTTTCTTTCTATTATCTTCTTCGATAGCCTGCCCAGCCGCATCACACGATTTCTTGTCTATATCACTGTCCTTACTACATGCCTCCTGCACCTGAGCAGCCTCTTTGATATTTGAACGGAAATACGACAAGTCCTTTCCACTACCAAGACCAGAACGAGAAAGTAATTCCGCCCTACGGATAGAGCGCCTGGCTTCAAGGGCGGCATTACATTCACTATCCTGAATATCTACGTCATAATCATACCAAGGATCAGAAAAAATAGCCTTACATCTACCATTTAATATAGCTTCAGCTTCTTCCTCATGTTCCTTAAGATAGCGCAAGCGCTTTTGGTAACTATCCCTAAATTGCGCTTCTTTTTCCAACTTTGCTACCCCATCTTCGCGCAATTTCTTTATGGTCTCCAACACAGATTCCGTTGACGCAAAGCATTCCACAGAATTGTTAGAGGCACGCTCTTTATCATTTATACAAGATGCAACAAAGTCTTCTGCACTCTCGTTATCAAGCGCAAAACTTTCTTTAAAACTATTGAAGCGTTGGATGTTTTCTTTCTTTTGTAAATCAACAGACTTTGATAAATTAGCTTTTATAGACTCCAGCTGCGCAATTAGCTTATCACGCTCCCTAAATGCAACATCCTCATTTACTATTCTTTTTATAGCGATACACTCGCTATCCTTAACAAATTGGGAGCTTTCTTCCTTGTGGACATTACATTTTGTAACCAATAATTTTTTGGCTTCTTCAAGATTCCCCCGGTAATATAGTAGATAACGGTTCAACTCCTGCCGTTCTTTTACCTTACGGACATCTTCATTGATTATTGCTGTTGCCGCCAAACATTTTACGTTATCTGTATTGTCACCAGCACGGCAGCTTTCGGCTGTTTTCTTGGCAGCCTGAATATCGCGCTGGTAAATCTTTCTAAATTCTGCTGCCTTGTTTTTATTTTCTTCAAATTGCTGGATAGCTTCCTTGGCATTGCTACAGTTTTCTTTGTTTTTCTCAGAACCAGAATCGCAATCTTTTTGCATCATAAACGCCTCAGAAATGCGTTTCTTGAAATACTCCAAATCCCTTTTGTCTTCCTGCTTTTTTTGAATTCTGGTAACACTGTTTAGTCTTTTATTACGACGTTTTTCTTCTACAGCAATGTTACATTCTTTATCCTGTAACTCAGGGTCATAACTATACCATGGATTAGCAAATAATTCTTTGCATCTTCCTTCTAAAACCTGGTCTATCCTGCTTGCATCTTCCCTAAAATATCGCTGATAATGCTCTTTGTATTTTATCTCTTTATCATTTTTTACAATCTCTTCATCGCGCTTTTTTTCCAGCGTCTGTATCATAGAGTCAACAGATGCAAGGCATTCAACGCCATTTTGCACAACTCTTTTATCACTCTTGAAACATTCGATAATAAAATCGCCGGTTTTTTCTATATCATTAGAAAAATCGCTTTTAAAAAGTGCATAACGCTGCTTATTTAAATCGTCAATTTTTACAAGCTTATCGAGTTTTTCACGTTTTTTATGCAAGCTTTCTATTAAAGCATTCCGCTCTTTTACCTCAATATCGCGCTGCACTGTAAATCTAGCAGAAACACATTCAGAATCTTTTGTAAAAAAATCATCACCAACCGATTTACACCGGCCGTTTAGCAAGGAAACAGCTTCACCAAGGTGCGACTGATAATAAACTTCATCTTTATCGGTAAATCCGGTTAGCACAAAACCGAGGAAAATACACATCACTTTTAGTAAAAGCTTTTTACTTACCAAAGTTCTTTTATAAAATAACAAGCCTCTAGAATCCATCCAGCGCACCCTGTGATAGGCAGAAAGCCTAAGCAATCTTCTTAACCTCTTCCAAAACCTCTTTCACATGCCCTTTAAGGCTAACTTTACGCCAGATTTTACGGATCACTCCCTTTTGATCAATTAGGAATGTAGAACGTTCTATGCCCATGTATTTTTTTCCGTACATATTTTTTTCCGCCCACACTCCATAATCATCCATGGCGGTAACATCAATGTCAGAGACCAAAGGGAACCCTATACATTGTTTCTTTTTAAACGATTGGTGGCTTTCAGGATCGTCCTTAGACATCCCTACAACGACTGCATTGGCAGCCTTAAACTCTTCCATTAATTCTGTAAACTCTATAGCT
Organism: Rickettsiaceae bacterium; assembly: GCA_021323415.1. Classification (GTDB taxonomy): domain Bacteria; phylum Pseudomonadota; class Alphaproteobacteria; order Rickettsiales; family UBA6187; genus JAJONM01. The sequence continues at coordinate 38,021 of JAJONM010000002.1, read as the reverse complement.
TGCTGGGTGCATCCAGGCGTGTTATCTTTCGGATAAAAATACAATACAATTATTTTTCCTTTGTTAGCTGACAGCGTAAAATCCTCAAAAGTATCGCATGGCAAGGTAAAATCTGGCGCATTATCACCCTCTTGTAAAACAGAAGTCATTTATATATCCTTTTAAAGTTGAATTAACAGCAAGTTTTACACCTATTTTAAGTAACTGCACTACATTTTTTTTATTAAAGCTTTTTTTAATATGATATACGTCTATAAGTTAGTATTATTTTTCTTTTTTACCTACTAAAGAAGGCATAAAGTGCTGATAAGAGGCATAAGCATATCAACAAAGATACTTTCCGTAATTGGAATAATGCTAATGCTTTCTGTTATTAGTCTATTCATATGGGTTATAACCGGCCCCCGTTCGTTATCACCCCTTACTCCTTATATACAAAAAGAATTAAGTAACATAAGCCCAGGAACGCAAATATCTATTAAGGATAGCCACATAAAATGGGATAGCTTCCAGCGATCATTTACAATAACAGTAAATGAAATTAGCATCTTAAATGATACAAATGATGTTATAGCTTCATTTCCAGAAATTACATTTGATTTTAGTATTTTACGTTTCATGCGAGGGCAGTTCTTCTCTTCTGACTTGACGCTGGTAAAACCAAACTTTTACATAGATACATCACAAAAGAGTATATATGTGACCTCCCCTAAATACCCAGCAATACAAAAGGCAATTGCTGACCGCTTAGCTACCGAACTTAAATCAAAAGCCTATAATTTCCCGATAAATAGCATACATTTAAAAGATGCCAGTCTTTATATCAACAACGGTATGAGCGAATTTGTCTGGCATATAAAAAATGGTTATTCCAAAGTTGAAAACATTAATAATCAAAATAAAATAATTTCTGAATTCAACATAGATTTTGGCACAGCTACAACATATTTCGGCGCTGAAACTGCCTACACCAATGACGGTAATATAGATACCAAAGTAAAATTCACTAAACTGCCATCATATCTAGCCTCCGACTTATTTCCAACAGTAGATTACTTGCGAGAAATACATGTTAGCACCAACGGCGATATTAGCCTTCTTCTCACACCAAGTGGAGATATTTCACAACTACAGTTTGATTTAAAAGAGATATCCGGCACTGTTAATTTACCGCAATATTTTCAAGTGCCAGTTAATATAAAATCAATGTCTGCGCAAGGTAGCCTATACGAAAATTTTTCTATACTTACCTTAAACAAAGTTGTTACCATGGTTGACCAATCAACTATTGCACTTTCAGGAACTATATCAAACAAAGCAACATTGCCCGAGATATCACCTGAAATTAAGGCAGAAGTCACAATTGGTAATGTTGATGTTGATCAAGTAGCTAATTATTGGCCTGAATCTTTAGGAGAAGTAGCTCGTAATTGGGTTGTAACCAATATAAGCGGTGGCAAGGTAACTGGTGCTACAGGAGCATTTTTCTTCACACCAGAAGATATAGAAAAAATAAAAGCATGGAATCTTCTGTATCATCAAGATCCAACACAACCAATTGAATCACCGCTGAATGACGACGCTATCAGTGCCACAATCAGCGTAGAAAATACTAATGTAGGCTATTATGATGGCTATCCACAAATCAAAGATGTGTCTGGAACTGTGATGTTCACCGGAAATTCAATGTATGTCAATGCAAGCAAAGCTACAATTTTAAACACTGCGGTTACTAATGCCGAACTTAAAATGGAAAACCTATGGCATCACCATACAAGTCTTGATATCAAAGGAGATTTTTCTGGCACTGCTGAAGATGGTATAGCATTCGTTAAAGCTGGTTTAAAAGGTGTAAAACCAACTAAAGAACTAGAAAGCATATATAAAGCAACTGGCTTAGCTGAAGGTAGCGTACTTATATCAATACCACTTACAGAACATCTTACTTATAAAGATATGAACCTTGAGATAACTTCGAAATTTTCAAAAACTACTGTACCAGAGCTTATAAACGGAAATAGCTTTAGCGATGCAGAATTTACCCTTACCCTTAAGAAATTCCTTCTTGATGTAAACGGCAAAGCTACTCTAAATGGCGTACCTATTACTGTTGGTTTTTATAAAGACTTCGACAAAGAAAATGAAGCAAAGTATCATATAGCAGGCGAGATATCAGCTAAATACCTATCTGATTTAGACTTTGCCAATGTCCCTTTTGTTTCAGATAATTTCATTGTAGATGTGACCATGGATATGCATGGCTTAGATACATTCTTTCAAGGGACCGCCGATATAACTAAATCTAAAGTTTCCATCCCTGATATCGGTTTTAACAAGGAAGCCGGGATTAATACCAAAATAAACTTTAGTGGCAAACAAGGTGAAGATGATATTATCCATATAGAATCATTCAAAGCTGAAGGTGATAATATTTCAGCCAGCGGTAATATGACAATAGAAAAGTCTCAACTTACCTCACTCTCTATGGAGAAAGTAAAATATTCGCGTAATGATCTAAAGGTAAATTATGCAATGGATCATGCTGGCTATAAAATTGATTTAAAGGGTAATAGCTTAGACTTAAGCAATGTGTCCTTCGGACAGCTATTCCAAAATGATAAAAGTAATGAAAAGAAAAGTTTGGACTTAAAAATTGATGCCGAAAAACTTTATATGAAAAATGGCGAGGTATTAGATAATTTTTCTGCCAAGGCAATATGCAATAACAAGCTATGCACATCAGCAAATGCTAACGGCAAATTTAAGGATAGCAGCTCGGTTTCCTTAAGCTTAAAACCTTTAAAGAAAAACTTCGCTTTACTTGTAAAATCTGATAATGCCGGAGCATTAATAAATGCTCTTGGAATATCAAAAAACATTCGCGGTGGAGCTTTAAATGTGGATGCTACTTTTGTAAATGCAAATAATAAATTAACTGCACAAGGCACAATTGTAATGCATGATTTTGTTGCAATCAAAACCCCTTTGCTTGGAAAAATACTTACTTTAGCTTCCCTACAAGGGATTGGAGATATACTAAACAATCAGGGAATTACCTTCAAAAAATTTGAAGCACCATTCACTTTAGCAGGCGGAATTATAACAGTTACTGATGCAAAAAGTAGCGGATCATCAGTTGGAATAACTTCTAGCGGCACAATCAACCTTACGAAAAGTGAAGTGGATTTAAAAGGCGCAATAGTACCAGCTTATGAAATTAACAAAGCATTTGGCAAAATTCCACTTATCGGAAATCTGTTAGTAGGCAAAAAGAACGAAGGGTTAATAGCTACTAACTACCGCATTAAAGGTCCCTATGACGATGTAAAAGCAAGCGTGAACCCACTTTCCATCCTAACCCCTGGCGTACTCAGGAATATATTTGATATTGGGGATTAGACTACTACCATATCTTAATATCCAGCCAGGATATTAAACAGCTTTTACGATAGCGTGTTTTTTCTTGCCGCTTGATAGCTTAATCACCCCTTCAGCATTTATATCAGAAAGAGTAATCAGCCGCATTTCATCAGCAATAGCAGCATCATTTATTTTTGCACCACCGCCTTGAACTAGTCTTTTTGCAGCTTTTCCTGATTCTGCCAAGCCTGATAATGTAAGTAATTTAAACGCAGGAACACCTTCTGCTAATTCACTCTTAGGCAACTCTATAACAGGAAGAGAATCACCAAAACCACCTTGCTCAAAAGTTTTACGCGCCGTCTCCTCTGCTTCTTTTGCAGCATCTTGCCCATGGCAAATTGTAGTTGCCGCATTAGCTAAAACGATTTTAGCCTGATTAATTTCAGCGCCATCCAGCCTCTCTAATTTTTCGATTTCATCAATCGTAATTTCCGTAAATAACCTAAGGAAACGGCCTACATCTTTATCTTCGGTATTACGCCAGAATTGCCAGTAATCATAAGGCGAAACTCTATCTTCTGAAAGCCATATAGCACCTTGTGCGGTTTTACCCATTTTAGCGCCAGATGCGGTGGTTATAAGAGGAGTAGTAAGGCCGAATAATTCCGCATTTTCATTGTTAATTTTCCGGCCAAGCTCAATACCATTTATGATATTTCCCCATTGGTCAGAACCGCCTATTTGTAAGCGGCATCCATAGTTTTCATAAAGCTTTACGAAGTCTATTGCCTGTAGAATCATGTAGTTAAATTCAAGGAAACTTAAGTGACTTTCACGTTCCAAACGCAATTTTACACTCTCGAAAGTAAGCATTTTATTGATAGAAAAATGCTTTCCGTATTCACGCAAAACCTGAATATAATTAAGCTTGGATAGCCATTCGTCATTATCTACCAGATATGCTTTATTGCTCTTGGCGTCGTATTTATCCTCAAAATCAACAAATTTACTAATAACAGCCTTAATACCAAGGAGATTACTGTGTATATCTGCATCTGACAGCATTTTTCTGGATTCATCTTTGCCAGAAGGATCACCTACTTTTGTAGTACCTCCGCCTAGTAAAACAATAGGCTTATGGCCGGATTTTTGTAGCCAGCGAAGTATCATAATCTGCACCAGGCTGCCTACGTGTAAGCTAGTAGCTGTGCAGTCAAAACCTATATATACAGGAGCTGGCACGCCTTTTTTTTCAGCATCGCCCAGAAAAGCAGAGAGGCCTTCTTCATCAGTTACCTGATGAAAAAAGCCTCGCTGATTGAATAACTTTAGAAATTTTGACTCACTCATACGGCCCTTTTTATATTAAAAAACACCATATGCCAAGTCAAAACAAGTTATCGACTACTACTTTTTAGCTGTAGTTTTTTTAGCAGCTGGTTTTTTAGCTGTAGTTTTTTTAGCAGCTGGCTTTTTAGCAGCTGGCTTTTTAGCTACAGTTTTCTTAGCAGCTGGCTTTTTAGCTACAGTTTTTTTAGCAGCTGGCTTTTTAGCAGCTGGTTTTTTAGCCGCTGGCTTTTTAGCAACTGCTACTTTTTTAACAGCAGTAGCTTTTGCAGCCGGCTTCTTTTTAGCAACTACTTTCTTTTTTGCAGCTGGTTTTTTAGCCGCAGGTTTTTTAGCTATAGTCATGTTAGGTACTCCTATTTTGGTTGGTTCATTAATTTTAACAGCAGAAGCCTTACTGGCCGCCACTGTATTCTCCGCTGTTTTCACAGCAAAAGAATTCCGTATAGGCATAACAGACCTGGCCTTCCTGGCCGGTGCAGTTTTTTCCGCAGAATGCGCGGTTGCCTTTTTATTCTTTTTGTGCCCTTCAGTTTCGGCATTTTTAGCCACGAAACTAACTATTACTGGCACTACAAACTCACGATAACGTCTACCATTAAATATTCCATAATGACCGACATCTTTCTGTAAGTGGTATTTTTTCCTTTTCTCTGGAATATTTTTACATAAAGTAATAGCCGCTTTAGTTTGGCCGATTCCAGAAATATCATCCAATTCACCTTCTATGCATAGAAGTGAAGTTTTATCTATATCCGAAAGATGCACTTCCTTTCCATTACAAATCATTTTACCACGAGGCAACAAATGTTTCTTAAATACTGTATTTACTGTATCTAGATAAAATTCTGCGGGCAAGTCCATTACCGATAGATACTCGTTATAAAATTTTTTATGCGCTTCAGCACTCTCGCCATCACCTTCAACTAATTGAGTATATAAATCCCAATGTGCTTTTATATGCATCTGCATATTCATAGCCATGAACCCTGAAAGCTGTGTAAATCCAGGATATACCGACCTGCCAGCACCAGCATAGTTCATTGGAACTTTTGTTATTACATTCGTCTCTAGCCAGAAAATAGTTTTCTCAGTTGCATAATCATTTACTTCTGTCGGGTTATGACGAGTATCAATCGGTCCACCCATTAATATTAAATTAGCAGGAACCATTGGATCATTTTCTTTCGACATAATAGAAACTGCTGCCGACACAGGAACTGATGGCTGGCATACCGCCGTAACATTTAAGTCAGGCCCTAAAGTTTGCATAAACAAAGTAACATAGCTTACAAAATCGTTAAGCCCGAATGAACCTTCATCCATCGGCACATCACGAGCATTAACCCAATCAGTGATATAAACATCAAAGTGAGGAAGCAATCCTTCAACCGTTCCACGTAGCAATGTTGCATAGTGACCAGACAATGGTGCAACTACTAACATTTTTGGAAGATTATAATTTTCAGCTTTTTCAAAATGAATCAGATCACAGAAAGTTCTCGATAAAATTGTTTTTTCTTTTATCGCAACTTTTTTTCCATTCACATTTGTATGTGCAATTCCAAATGCAGGTTTTTCATAATTACGTGTTATTCTTTCAAACAATTCAAACGATGCTAAAATAGATCTGCCAATTGATGATTTAGAAAACAATGAATTACTGAATTCTCTATTTATCGAAACTAGTTGACGAAGGGGCTCGATGGCTTTTCGTTGTAGCTCAACGAAGGTATATAAACAATTATTGTGAAAGTATGCCATCATATTTAATTACACTTTCATTTATAAAATAATCTAATATAACATCACACCATGTGAGTAAAATTATTAGATGAATATCATTATATATAAATAAACTAATAACGCAACACTTGTCGACACAAATTGCAATTTTTAGTTTCATTATTTTTCATCTTCATTATGCACTACTTTTATTAATAAATAATTAACTTTGTTGCAGTAAAATTATTCTTATGTGTTCAGGTAAGAATAATAGAAAAAATGATGAAACTAAGTAAGGTATTTTATTTTTTAACAATCGCCAGCTTACCCTTGGTATCCCTTGCTGACAGCCAATTACCACCGAACATTATTCAGTATAAAACCAACGCTGAAGAACAGGGGCAAACACAAAAATTTACTCACTTCACAAGTGGCACTGGCTTCTACGTAAGTAATAATTACATCGTTACTAACGAACATGTTGTACAAGGTTGCAAGAGTATAAATATTCGAGGTGGAAATATAAAACCTGGTTATGCAACTCTAGAATCAATCGATAAAAAAAATGATTTAGCACTACTTCGCACATCAATAAATCCAATGCGAATTGCACAATTACGTGGTGATGAAATCCCAGTAAATAAAGGTGAAGAAGTGACCGTGATAGGTTACCCACTTGAACGCGGGATTCGTGGTGATTACATGGTAAAAAAAGCAGTAATTACTGATCCGGAAGATCTATACGACGGTATAAAGAGAGTGCAATTTACTGATGCAGTTGAAAAAGGAAATAGTGGCGGCCCACTACTTGATGATAATGGAAATGTTGTTGGAGTAGTAGTTGGTAAAATGAGTTTTTATTTAGCTGAAGCAGTTGAAAATAATTCCGATGCAAAACCAGTAAAGACATCTAGCATGGCAATTAGTTTAGATAGCTTACGCAACTTTTTAATCAACAATAAAATATATTACCGTAGTGATAACACACGTTATCATTATCCTGATAAATGGCTGGAAACCAAAGCCAAAGACTATATCGTAAACGTGCATTGCATGAAGGAATAGTGCAAGTTGTTAGTGCAAGTGCAAGTAAAAATTATTTTATATTTTTACTTTACTTACTTAACTTACACTTGCACTAACAACTTGCACTTTCTTACAAATTCTTCTTAATTCCTTCCACAATTTCACTCGCACTTTGTTGGCTAGTAAAATGCGTAATATACTTTCCATCACGCCCCATTAGATATGTAAACGATGAATGATCCATCAAATATTCACCTAATTTTTCTGCATCAACCTTTTGTGAATACACTCTATAAGCCGCAGTAACACTAGCTATTTGCTCTTTAGTTCCAGTTAGCCCTTCAAATCCAGGATAAAAATTTGCCAGGAATTTTTTTATCTGCTCTGGAGTATCTCTTTCAGGATCAATAGTAATAAATACTGGCTGAATTTTTTTAGCATCATCACCTAAATTTTTTAGGGCCTCACTTAATACCGCCATATCAGTAGGGCAAATACTTGGGCAATGTGTAAAACCAAAATACACCAGCATCAACTTATCACTAAAATCACTATCAGAAATTTCCTTACCATCCTGGTTAGTAAGCGTAAATGGACCACCAATTAAAGCCTCTCCTGTAGAAGTAACGCCATTTTGCGGCTCTAAAAAGTTGCGGGCAATCCAATTATAGAGCGAGATAGTTATAAGTAACGCAACTGCTGGCACAAATAAGTATCGAATTGTATATCTCATCATAGGCTTTTCCTCACTATTAATAAATTCTTAATACAATACTGTTACAATAGGTTTGTAGAAAATTGCTAATAAGCGATAGGTATAAAGCACGTATTTGTCAATTTGTTATTAAGATAATAGCAGGAAAAACGATGGCAAGAAATAAATTAGATGACGCATCATTAAATAAAATTTTTGACGTTGTTGCAGATATTGTAACTCACTACTTTGATATCGAGTATATGCACAGTTTGAATCCAAAAGACAAACATGAATTAGATAAGGATTCATATATAGAAATAATTGCAAACAACTTTGTAATGCACGAAAAAACTAAAGCAACATCGCCGCGGCCATCAGTGCTGGATCATTTTGATGAAACAGCAACAAATGTAAAAGCGTTTTTAAAAAGCAATGAATCTATACTGAAAGAATCAATAAAGTATGTGGTAGACAATGCACATCTTTTTGAAATCCAAGGTATGGCAAACCCAACGATTATAGATATACTAGATGAAAGAGCACCTGAAAAAGATGTTTTCTCCCCCGATGAATCTTTAGATAAAGATGATATATGGGAAAGCTGGAGTGTGGATGAGGATGATATACCATCAATTAACGTTAATGATCAAATATTAGCAATGCACCAATCACCAAAAATACAAATTAGAAATAATGTATCACCTGATAAATTTAAAGATTTCCTAAAAGAGGAAATACAAAAAGAAGAAATGGATTTACTTAAAAATTCTGTTAAAGAAATTGTTCCATCTTCTGCAAAATTTACAGACTCAGGTAGAATAACATCGTCACCCAAAACAGAGCGTAAACCATTGCCTGATTTTACGCCTTCTAGCAGCAACAGCGCACCATCAACACCTGATATTAACCGCAAGAAATCCGATTCGGTATCAAGCGCTTACTCTTCACCAAATATAAGTCCTAGCAGATCTGATTCAATATCATCAAGCAAATCAAAATCTGGATTTTTTGGACTTATAAAAAAAATATTTACAGATAAAAGTCCATCATTACATCGTAACCATGAATCTTTTAGCTCTTCTCAATCATCACCAACAATAAGACTCTCCTCTGGAGAAAGCGAATCAGAGGAGCGCTTATCGAACAGCTCAACAAGAGATAAAATAGATGGTTATGGTAGCGAGCCTGAAAAGGAACACCTTACTTCCTCATCTAAAGATGATAAAGGTAAAGAAAGGGAAGTTACACATACCAGGAAGCGCTCCAATACAGGAGATACAACTAGTTTCGCTGATAGGGTAACAGCATCAAGGACATCTTCTTCAGCCCATGAAACCAGCCACGAAGAAAACGATGAAAGCCCTAGGAAACCAACAAATCGCGGACAAAATAATAATGGTAAGTCAGTATAAATATTATTTGCTATTTACAGCAATCGCAATATCAATTGCGGCATAAGTAAATACAAATGAAGCCCCTGCCCTTTTAAATGCTAGCATACTTTCTAAAAATGCACCTTTTTCATCAAGCCAGCCATTTTGCGCTGCAGCTTTTATCATCGCATATTCACCACTGACCTGATATGCACAAACAGGGATATTAAAATTGTCTCTCACTCTTCTTATAATATCAAGATAAGGCATGCCCGGTTTTACCATCACCATATCAGCGCCCTCTGCAATATCGAGTGCAACCTCACGCAGAGCTTCATCGCTATTGGCAGGGTCCATCTGATAAGTTTTTTTATCTGCTTTACCTAAATTTGCTGCAGAGCCTACTGCATCACGGAATGGCCCATAAAAACATGATGCATATTTTGCAGCATACGCAATTATATTTACCTGCTGGAATCCTTCCGAATCTAGTGCTGCACGTACTGCACCCATCCTTCCATCCATCATATCTGATGGAGCAACAACATCAGCCCCTGCTTTAGCAAGTGAAATAGCTTGCTTGCATAAAACTTCTATAGTTTCATCATTTACTACATAATTATCTTTAACGAGTCCATCCTGTCCATGCGATGTATAAGGATCAAGAGCAACATCACAAATTATTCCAATATCTGACACTTGTTTTTTTAAAATTCCTACTGCCCGGCATATAAGATTTTCTTGGTTATATGCCTCTTTCGCATCTTCAGTCTTTTTCTCCAGTGGCACCACCGGAAATAATGCGACAGCAGGAACCCCTAAATCACGTGCCTGCTTTACTTTTTCCACCAACAAATCAACTGATAGCCTTTCTACCCCGGGCATAGATTCGATAGGAGTACGCACTCCTTTCCCTTCCTGGACAAATAAAGGCAACACCAAATCATTAGCTGAAACAGAATTTTCAGAAACCATACGGCGAACCCAATCAGAACTTCTATTACGCCTTAACCTGGTATTTGGAAAACTACTTATTGTATTATTTGAAATAACCATTAAAATTCATCCGACACTATTTACAAAATTGAACTTTATGTATAAAGACATACTAAGTTATTGTCATCTATAACATATTTTGTAACACGTAATACTGCAGCTAAGTTACAGTATCCAGGATTTTTTATAAAAATGCCTACAAAATTTAAAAATTAATGATATGAACCCTTTAAAACTGATTTTGATTGCAATTACAGCAACGCTTTTTTGCCTCTCAGCAACGGCTAAAACTTCTCCGCAACTACCATATTATGCCACAATTAAAGCTGACAAGGCTAATCTTAGAACTGGGCCTAGTGTGCGTTATCCTATTTCATGGATTTATATGCGCCCTAACTGGCCGGTGCAAATCACTGCGACATTTGAAACCTGGCGTAAAATTGAGGATATTAACGGGGAAGTAGGCTGGATACATGAAAGCCTGCTCTCAGGTAAAAGATATGTACTTATCCATACTAATGGTGTTCAGGAAATATTTCGCTTACCAATACCGACTTCCAGTGTAGTGGTTATCGCGGAAAATGGCGTTGTTGCCGAATTACTATCATGCAAAAACAGCTGGTGCAAAATTCGCGTTGATGATGAAAAAGGCTGGATAGAACAAAAAAATTTATGGGGAGTAAAAAAAGACGAGGCGTATAATTAATTATTTGCTCCCTTGCAATTGCTTCCTGACATACCTTAGCATTTTTTCCGCAATAGAAGCCGCGTTATCTGCCATCACATCTATTCCATTCTGATTAGGATGAAAACCATCTTTTTGCATTAAAGCAGGCTTATCAGATACATCCTTCATAATATCAGGATGCAATGGCACTTTGTGTTGGTTTGATAGGTAATTATACATACCAGTAAATTTTTCTTCATACTCTTTGCTGATTCCAGATGGTGGCTGTGTAGCCATTACCAAAACAAATATTTTCTTTTCCTGTAATGCAGTTACAATTGCAGCAAGGTTTTTATATGTTGTCTGCAGTGGTATTCGATTAAACACATCACGACTACCTAGCTCTAGTATAACTAAATCCGGCTTTTCATATATAATCTTATTAATTTGTTTTACACCATCTGCGCTTGTATAACCATCAACCGATCTGTTGTGTATGCGAAAATTACTGTTTTTTCTGGTTAGTAAGCGACGGCCTAAAGTGGCAGGAAAATCTCGCCCTTTGCTTACACCATAACCAGACATTAATCCATCACCCAGCACTATGATTTTTATATCGCGAGTCAACTCCGAAGTCAGCGGCTTACTCTCCTGCCCCCACGCAGAAGATATGCCTAACAGCAAAACCAGCAATACACGAAAAACAAAATGCATAAACAATACCTATGTACGCACAAAATGGTATGTTACTATATATACTTAATATGTCCAATAGAGATTAATTTATCTACCTTTAGAGCTAACAGAAGAGTCATCTACTTTTTCTGTATCTTTAACATAATCAGAATTTTTCTCCTCACCATTATAAGGCCATAGCTCAATTACTTTGTTAGATAATTTCTTATTAAAATACCCAGTTGGGCTAGGATCAAAATTACGGCTTTCACATCCACCAAAATTATCTGATGCCACTGTACTTTTTGTTTCTGCTTTCGAGTTACGTGAATAAAGTACATACTTTTCGTAGCTATTAATTCCGGCCTGATCAAGTGCAGAAATTCCAAATTTATGTTTTTTTTCGTTAGACATACTAAATTATTTAAAATATTAACACCGTCTTTATAACACCCAGATATAAAAATTCTATTACAATTTTAAATATTGCAAAATCCCCTTATCTGGTTTATCTAAAGCCCAACTATAGTGCTTCTAGTTTATTTCAGTACTAGGAAAACAAGGCAACGTGTAGAAGGCCCTACATGAGCCGACGTTTGACAACGTACGGGAATAAAATGGAAACACTATAAATGCCGCAACTAGAGGATAATTATGCACCTTACTGATAAAGTAAAAAAAATCTTAAGCTTTTATGAGAGTGACAACCCTGGAACTAAAGCCAATCTAGCAAGAATCCTTATGCAAGGCAAATTGGGTGGAACAGGGAAACTGGTAATTCTACCTGTAGATCAGGGATTTGAACATGGTCCGGCTAGGAGTTTTGCCCCAAATCCTGATGCATATGACCCACATTATCATTTTCAGCTTGCAATTGATGCAGGTCTTAGCGCTTACGCTGCCCCGCTTGGCATGATTGAAGCTGGTGCCGACACATTTGCTGGCGCAATCCCTACTATATTAAAGGTAAATAGCTGCAACTCACTGGCTCCTGGAATTCGTGACCAGGCATTAACTGGATCAGTAAAAGACGCATTACGCCTTGGTTGCTCAGCTATTGGGTTTACAATTTACCCAGGTTCAGACAAAGCATTTTGCATGATGGAAGAAATCCGCGAAATGGCTGAAGAAGCAAAAGCACACGGTATTGCTGTAGTTATCTGGTCATATCCACGTGGACCAGAAATTTCAAAAGATGGCGAAACAGCAATGGATGTGACCGCCTATGCTGCTCATATGGCAGCACTACTTGGCGCACATATTATAAAGGTAAAACCACCTACAGCACATTTAGAACAGGCCGAAGCTAAAAAATCTTACGAAAAGGCAGGCATTCCTATTAGTACATTAACTGAACGTATTGCTCATATAAAACAATCATGCTTTAATGGACGTAGAATTGTTGTATTCTCAGGTGGTGTAAGCAAGGATACTGAAGGCTTGCTAAGCGAAATACGTGAAATCAACAATGGCGGCGGTAATGGCTCAATTATTGGTCGTAACACTTTCCAACGTCCACGTGAAGAAGCTCTAAAATTACTAGAGCAGATTGTTGGGATTTATTTGGGTAAGTAGGCACAAGTAAAAACTAGGTAAAATAAAATAATAATTTTACCTGTTGACCAAAAGCACAAACAGGTATAAACTAGGTAAAATAACGCCAATATTTTACCTAGACCATGGAAAAGATATTAAAATTAGAAAGTCCAGGCCATTATAACGATGATGATCTAATAAAAGAATTTCTTAATATAAGAAAGCTATTATCACAAGAAGATATGGACATTGCCGCCGATGCAGCAGTAAAAACTATAAGTCCTAAGTATCTATATTGGTCAGAGTTTAAAAATAAACAATGGTTTCCAAAAAAGCTAAGCCAAAAACAAATTTGGGGCCTAGTGAAGCTCACTAGACAAATGCAGGGAACAATATCATCCCCTATAAAAGCCGAAGATAATCAATTTTTTGCATGGCACAAACTTAGACATTACGATGAAATGCTCCATTATATCGATCTAGAATTAGGTGGCAATCTAATGGGAATAAGTAATATCTCAAAAGAAGATAAACATGAATTCATTTCGCGCGGCATTTTGGAAGAAGCCATAGCATCCTCACAAATGGAAGGAGCACATACAACCAGACAGGCCGCAAAAAAACTTATTAGAGAAGGACGCAAACCAAGAAATTATTCCGAGCGCATGATAGTAAACAACTATAAGGCAATGAAAGAGATAGAGACAAATTATAAGAATCACCCCTTAAGCAGAAAATTATTAGCAGAAATACATTCAGTGATAACAGAAGGAACATTAGATGAAGGAAGCTCACCTGGAGTTTTTCGTAAAGATGAAGACAATATAGTAATAACCGATCCAAACAATCAAAATATAATTACGCACATCACTCCAAAAATTGCTTTTGTAGAGGAAGAAATAGATAAGCTAATACAATTTGCAAACAATGAATTAGATGTCGGCTACATACACCCACTAATAAAAGCAATAATGTTGCATTTCTGGATTGGGTACTTACATCCTTATGTTGATGGCAATGGACGTTTAGCACGAACATTATTTTACTGGTATATATTACGTCAAGGATATTGGGCCTTTGCATATCTTCCCATTTCTACCATAATAAAAAAATCTAAAGTACAATATTGCAAAGCGTATATTTACAGTGAACAGGATGACTATGATCTTACATATTTTATCGATTACAATTTAAGAAAAATTCAAGAAGCAAAAAATGAATTTAATCAATTTCTAACAGCTCAAAAAGAAAAGAATGCAAGTATGAGTAAATTAGCCCATACTGAATATAATTTTAATGATCGGCAAATTAAGCTTCTACAACATTTTCATGGCAACAAAGATGATCGAACCAACGCAACTATGTATATGAATATTTATGATGTTACAAAACCAACCGCAATTAATGACCTAAAATCACTAGAAAAAAATGGGCTACTTTTTTCAAAACGCCAAGGTAACAACATTTATTATTACCCAACTGATAAACTAACAGAATTATTCACAAAATGACCCAACTCTATCTAATCAGCCCTGAAAAAATCGAATTGGAAATCTTTAAGCCAAAGCTGGAAGAAGCTTTGGCTGATGGTCATGTGTCCGTTTTCCAATTACGGCAAAAAAACCTGCCTGAAAATGAGATTATTGAATCTGCCAAAGCCTTAATGCCTATTTGTCATAAGCATAATGTACAATTTATATTGAATGACAATGCCAGAATCGCCGCAAAAGTGGGTGCGGATGGGGTTCATGTCGGCGAAGAAAAAGATGGCACTTATGATGAAGCCAGGAAATTATTGGGAAATAAAGTGGTGGGAGTCAGTTGCTACGGCTCAATCGAAAGGGCTATAGATTTCGCCGAAAAAGGCGCTGATTATGTAGCATTCGGAGCATTTTATCCAACTACCACTAAAACACCGAAAGCCCGTCCCGAGCCAGAAATTTTAGAATGGTGGGTACGCAATTCTGTCGTCCCATGTGTAGCAATTGGTGGCATTACCGCAGAAAACTCTACTCCTATAGTTAAATCAGGTGCGGATTTTATCGCTGTCGTATCCTTTGTATGGGGACACCCTAAGGGGGTAAAAACGGCTATAAAGGAATTGGCAGAAAGTATCAATAACCTTGACCAATAGCCGATTCCTTAGTAAATTACTAAGACAATCTCTAATTTAAACTCCCATGGAATTTTATAAATGAGCAAAAACCAACCCGAAATTACTACACTTGATAACGGCTTACGTATTATAAGCCAGGAAATGCAGGAAACTGAAGCTGTAACCGTTGAAATTTGGGCTGGAGTTGGCAGTCGTTATGAAAAACCAGAACAAAATGGTATTTCTCACTTCCTTGAGCATATGGCTTTTAAGGGCACTAAAACTCGCACAGCAAAACAAATCGCTGAAGACTTTGATAATATCGGCGGACATTTAAACGCACACACAAGCCGTGAAAATACAGTATATTACGCTAAAGTCTTAAAGGATGACTTCAATGAAGCTGGCGGACTTCTATCAGATATCTTACAAAACTCTATTTTCGACCAAAAAGAACTAGAGCTGGAACGAAATGTAGTTTTGCAAGAAATTGCTATGACCAAAGATGCGCCAGATGATATAATTTTTGATTACTATCAGGAAGCAGCCTTTACTAATCATCCGCTTGGCCGCCCTATCCTTGGCCCAGAAGCGATTGTGAGCAACTTCTCGCAAAATGACTTAAACTCTTATATAGGCGAGCATTATACTGCGTCTAATATGATCCTGGCTGTGGCTGGCAATATAAAACATTCCAACGTAGTTAAATTCGCTGAGAAAGAACTTTCAGGCCTAAGAAAAGGCAAGCGCTCCCATAAAGAAGCCGCAAGTTATACTGGCGGCGAGCACCGTGAAGAACGTGATCTAGAGCAAGTACACCTTACTATGGGCTTTAAAGGCATTTCATATTTGGAAGAAGAAATTTACACCCTTCAACTTTTATCATTGATCTTAGGTGGCGGCATGTCATCACGCCTTTTCCAGGAAATCAGGGAAAACCGTGGACTCGCTTATAGCATAAGCTCTTTCCAATCAAGTTATGCTGATACTGGCATGTTTAGCATTTATTCTGCTACAAGCCCTGATAAAGTAAATGAACTTATCAATGCAACTTGTGATGAACTAAAACGCGCAACCCATAGCATCACCGAACAAGAATTAAAGAAAGCAAAATCACAATCAAAAGCTTCCCTTTTAATGGGACAGGAAAGCTCAAGCTCAAGAGCAGATACATTAGGCCGTAGGCTTATGTGCTATGATAGATACATAACCAATGAAGAAATCTTAGAAAAAATTAATGCCGTAACCTTAAAGGATGTAAGTCAATTACTAGTGAGGCTTGTTTCAGAATCTAAGCTTACCCTGGCAGCAATCGGCGACCTTAAGCAGCTGGAAAGTTACGATAAGATTACGGCAAGATTAGCTGCTTAACCAAATCCAATCAAATTTGGCTCGCACTGTAAATACGAACCAAATAATTAACTAAAGCTACATTGAAAAACCTTTCGATAAATCAACATCTACTGATGCCACACCGACTACCCTCTTTTCAATCTCTTGCGCAGCCCATTTTCCAGATTTTAAAACTCCCGATCCCACCTGTTTTCCGACATACGTTGCAGCTAATGAAGCCAACATGATTTCAGGAGCCTTGTGTTCAAAAGCTGTAAGCATTGCATTTGAGGCATACTGCATCGTATCAGCTACAAGCTCTTTTGTTTCACGGGAGCATCCGGCATAATCCATAATTTTAGTAGCAGCAGGCACTAAAAATGGCCAAAAAGAACCTGTAGATATAGCCATAGGCACAGCCCCTGCAAACTGAGCCGCAGTTACATTATTAGTCAACTCCAATACCACACCAGAAGCAGTACCACCTACAAAAGATTGTGTTGCAGCCGAAACAACAGCAGGATCCTGCAACGTAGTTTTTACAGATTCATACACCCCGGGCAAAGCCGAAATGCCAATTTTAGCTGCAACAGCCAAATCTGTTATTGGATTTGATGAAATTACCGCCCCTTCTGAGCTAATTGCAGGAATTGGCGGGGTCTTTTTCGATGGAGAAGGCGTTACTTTAACAGGTGCTGGCACAGGAGATGGCGCTACGCCAGGTGTTGCGAGCGTACCTACACGCTGATGATTCTGAACAAAATTTACCAATTCACTAGTAGTATTAAACGCTGGCATCATTTGCCACTGATGCCCTACACCATTTACTAATTCATATTTCATATCAGTAGAATTAGGGCAGTTAAACAAAGTTTCACTATATCTCGGGAAAGAAGTAGTTGTGTTACTAGTGCATTCGTTACTAGCAGACCATTTGGTCAGCACAGCCTGCTGCGATGGCTTTACATACGTAAGCAATCCACCAGTACCGCCATTTGTTGGAATATTAGTATCATTCACACCATGATACATAAGGAAGTGGATTTTACGACCAGGATTAGTTTCAGACATTGAAGAATCAGTTGTAGAAGACGTCAGCACTCCCGCTATACGAGAATCATTACGCGCCACGCGAAATGCCAGCATACCCCCATTTGATAAACCACTGACAAAAATCTTATTAGGGTTAATGTTTGGATATGTTGCTAAATAATAATCAATTATTTTTGAAACAAAACCAACATCATCAATATTTTGCGCACTGGCTGGCTCACAACAATCACCCGCATTCCATGTTTTGCTCGAATTAGTATGTGGGTTAGGAAATACTGAAATTATTCCTCCATTAGCAAATGCAGGACATAATGGTATAAAACTACTACCATCACTAGTGCCACCGCATAGCAATACGAGTAAAGAGCTTCCAGCTGCAGTAGGGTTAGGAGGCAAGCACTCTACAACACTACGTCCTGCCGTATTAGGGATTGTTACAGTAGTTGTAGATTGAGCGGTATCTAAAACCGAGCGCGTCTGGTGATTTTTCATAATAAGTTCCTTTAGTTATATGTCTAAACTAAATTAACTTATTATGACGGTAAATTATAATCAAGCTTTCTCGCGCCTACGTTGCACAGAAGAAGGGATATTCATCGCCTCACGATATTTCATAACTGTGCGGCGAGCTACCTCAACGCCGCTTTCTTTTAGCATTTCTGCTATCTTGTCGTCAGATAATATTTTTTTAGTATCTTCATTATCTATCAGGCTTTTAATCATAAACTTTATGCGTTTACTTGAAACATCTTCACCACTGCTGCTACTGGTAACTGCCGATGAGAAGAAATACTTAAGCTCATAAACACCCATATGCGTTGCTATATGTTTACCATTTATCACTCGGCTCACAGTACTTTCATGCATATCAATACCTTCTGCAATATCAGATAAAACAAGTGGCTTAATATGGTGTATTCCATAGCGGAAGAAACTATCCTGCTGGGCGACAATCTCAGTTGCAACTTTCAGGATGGTATTGGCGCGCTGATCAAGTGCCTTAACCAGCCAATTGGCATTGCTATATTGCTCAGATAAAAACCTCTTACTTTCCTTATCCTTTACCTGAGACTCAACTTCAGAATAATAACGACGGTTAACTAAAACCTTAGGCAAAGCCTCAGTATTTAACTCAAGGTGCCATTTACCCTTTTCGCCTTTTTTAAGAAATACATCAGGGTATAAAATCTGTACATTCTCTAAAGAGAATATATTACCTGGCTTAGGATTAAGAGCCTTAACCTCTTCACACATCTCTAGCAGATCTTCTTCATCTACAGCACAGATTTTGCATAAAGCCTTAAAATCACGCTTAGCAAACAAATCAAGATTAGCAAGAAGTGTCTGCATAGCAGGATCTAGGCGGTTTTTTTCCTTTAATTGTAACGCAAGGCACTCAGAAAGATCGCGGGCAAAAACACCTGCCGGATCAAATCCCTGCAACACTTTTAATACCGATTCGATTTTTTGATAGTCACATTTTAGCACTTCAGAAAGTGGAACTAGATCACTGATAATATAGCCACTATCATCTAGCATATCAGCTAAGTGCAACGCAATTAAACGCTCTGCCGGATCAGTTATATATATATTTATTTGGTCAATAATATGGTCGTTTAAAGTTTCAGCCGAAGCAGAAATATTTTCTATGCCATAATCACTTTCGCTAAAATTACTACCAGCCCCCTTCCCCACCCCCGAATAAATCGGAGATTCTGTATCATAAACCGCCGCAGAAACTTCGTCATCCTGCCATACCGGGATAGGGTCTGTCTGCAACTCCTGGATAGTTTCAGTTCTTTTTATTTCCTCTGGTTCAGTATTTTCTTCACTTAACGTGTAATCACCTTCATCACGCGTGCTATCTGTATTATCTAAAAAAGGATTTTCCTCAATTTGCTGCGCAATATAAGGAATTAAATCTAATGATGTCAGCTGCAGCATCTTTATTGACTGCTGCAGTTGCGGCGTCATCACCATTGTTTGCGATTGCTTTATATGTAAGCCTAATTCCGCCACTAGCTACCATTTATTTAAAAAGTTTATAGTTTATCAACCAATAGTAACTTAAAAAATTTTTGTTTTCTATGGAAAAATTATAAACTTGGCATAAATAATGCTTGAATATTTACTTAGTAACACATTCAAAACTTACGGGAAGTAAAACAAGTGACTACTTAGAAGCAATCTAGTTATTACATTATTGGATACCGGCACCAAACCAATAAACTTTTACGAATTGATGCGGACAGGATATAATTTTTTCAAATTTTCTCTTGCCTATCTTCAATCGAGGCGTTAGATTGCGCCCCTACCCTAGAGCTTATAAGCTCATTTGCACGTGCCTGCGTGGCGGAATCGGTAGACGCGACAGACTTAAAATCTGTTGTTCGTATGGACGTGCCGGTTCAAGTCCGGCCGCGGGCACCAACCTACGCCTCGGAGCGTAGCAAAGAAATAGAAAGCAACCGCAGCCTTATACCTAATGAAGGCTGTGTATCACATATACTTTCTTAAAGTGTTCATCCAAAATTCATATCGCATATATTATACATTTAAGCTATTATATTCTTAAAAAACAATAAAATTGCATTTATATGAAAAAACTCCTTATTGCATTTCTTTTTAGCATTCTTGCTAGCCAAGCCCATGCAGAATGCCAGGAAGATTACAAGACAATGGCAGTTTCCGGGAAAAATTGTCCTCAAGATGTGATTGATATTAAAGAACGCATAAACTCTTGTGGCCACTTTAGTGGCGAGTATGGATATGACGAAGAAAGAAAAGAATTTTTGGATAAACAAATTAGCGAACTTAGATGCAAAGATTTAGAAAACGAAAAAAATGCGCTACAACTAAAATATAAGGATAATTCTTACATCCTTCGTTTTCTCGGGTTAAAAACTGACGGTTATACTGATTACGAAAATTACTCTGGTGATTACACAGCAGCAGAAGAACTACAGGAAGCGCTTAGAACCAATGACAGGCAAACAGTTGCAAATTTAATCACTTATCCGCTCGATCGGGAGGAGCCGCTACCCCCTATTAAAAACAGCCAGGAATTCCTTGAAAACTGGGATGATTATTTTAACGCTGAAATTATAGACGCAATAACAACTAGTACGCCCGATACAATCGGCTGGCGTGGCGTTCAATTAAATGGAGGCTCAGTATGGTTTGCAGATGGTGGAATTAAGAGATTTAATTTTACCACTGATAAATATAATCAAAAATTAGCTAATGCAAAAAAACTGGAAAGTGAAAAACTTTATCCGAGCGCCAAGGGATATGACAAGATAGTATTTCAATGCTCAACAGACAAATTATATATTCGCACTCAATACCACGGAGAGGATTTACGTTATTTCGCCTGGAAAAAAGGTGCTACCCTTTCCAGCAAGCCAGAGATTGAACTTACTTCAGGCAAAATTGATTACCAAGGCACTGGTGGAAATTACGTCATGACGTTCAAAAATGGAAATTACACTTACGAACTTGAGGTCACTAATTTATGTGGCCAAACCTGCGATAACTATCTGGTTGTGAGTAAAGGTGATAAGGAATTATCAAACCAGGTTTGTAATTAATTTCCCTTACTTATTTACTATGTGTCATTTATTTTTTCACCAATTACTACTTCTAGTATAATTTTAAAATATATACTTGACTATAGGTTTAGCAACTTGTATTAATAGTAACGCGCATTTCCATTCTTCTAGTTGAAAAGGTGCAGTTGTGTAAAAGCAACTGCACCTTTTTGATTTTAGAGTCTTAATTCCACTTGAAATATCCATAAACAAAAGCTAGAAACTTAACTCATCGTGTGGGGTCATAGCTCAGTTGGTAGAGCGCAACGCTGGCAGTGTTGAGGTCAGGAGTTCGACCCTCCTTGGCTCCACCAGCCTACGCTCTTCGAGCTTTGGCTCGGCAAGCCATTGCTTGACGAGGCGAAGGGAGTTAGAGATAGGCTGTCGCGCTGAAGCCCGATAAGGCGTAAGCGGACTAGATTAACACAATGAAATATATTTACATTCTCCAAAGATCTCTCGATTCCGAACATTATTACACCGGAATTACTGACGATTTAAAAGCACGTCTGGTAAAACATAATGCGGGCGAAGTACCCCCCATTATCTCCACTGTTATTTCTACCACTTGTTCAAACACTTTTGCCTGTTTCCACCAAAATACTTGACTTAGCTCTTTTAACAAGATAGGGTATCCTCCGAGTTCGGTATTTACTCTTTAATTGATGACAGTTGACGCTTCTTTAGGCATAGCCTCTTACAGCTTGTGCTTATAAAGCATAATATTTAAGAAAACCTCCCAGTATTCTTTTATTTCCCCTGACGTTTCTAAAAGAGGCAAGGTTCTGCCTTTTTAATTCCGACCTCTTTTTATACCGCCTGCATTGTGTGGGTGGTTATGTAAACGCCAATAAAAGGATATTCTTATGGCTAATGGTACTGTTAAATGGTTTAACCCTACAAAGGGTTTTGGTTTTATTCAACCTGATCAAGGTGGCTCTGATGCGTTTGTGCACATCAGTGCACTAGAAGAAGCAGGTATGAAAACTTTGAATGAAGGCGCTCGTATCAGCTATGATCTGGAGTCGAACCGTCAAGGTAAAACTTCAGCTATAAATTTAGCGCTTTGTTAATCGCTTAATTCTTACTATTTATACCACGATGATTTGAAAATCTGTCGTGGTATATTAATATATTCATGACCAACTCGCCCAGCATCCACCATTTCGGGCTGACCAACAATACCCCTTAGCACCAGTCTTTGGTTTTCTATATTACCAAAAGCCACAGTTTGTGCGAGTTTCCAATAAGACAGTTTGAAATTCTTGCCGAAGTACCATTTTTGAGTAATGGGACTCATTTTTAAATTAATGAATTATGGTATATAGAAAACAAATTGCATCTGATTATTTTTCATCTTATCAAGATGATATGATAAAAAATAAAAAATCTACTTACCAATTTGGCGTAATGGCAGAGACCTTCTCAGTCCTATATCTACGCCTTAAATTTTACACCATACTTGAGCGTAGGTATAAAACCCATATGGGAGAAGTAGATATCATTGCAAGGCGTGGCAATCGTTTAGTTTTCGTAGAAGTAAAAGCACGGAAAGAATCTAATAATATCTATGAAGCTATATCGCCTAGCCAGAAAGCCAGAATAAAAAGGGCAGCAGAAGTTTTCTTATTTCATAACAAAAAATTCGCTAACAATAATGCACGATTCGATGTGATTTTTATTTCGCCTAAGTTTTTGATTAAGCATATTACAAATGCATGGGAGTGATTGAATTCGATTCCGTAGGAATCGTCATCCTGGAACCGTTAAAATCTTAGGCTCTGCTGAGCAAGCCTTAGATTTTTTGGTATCCAGGATCCAGGTCAATTATAAATATACTTCTTTCAAAGAAAAAGTTTATAGTAAGAAACCTGCAGCCGAGAAATGTATTAACTATAAATGGCTTACATGTAGTATGCAAAAACTAAAAAACATCTTCCTTGCTGAAAAAGACTCATGGATACTTTGGTTTCCGGTATTTTTCTGCATCGGGATTGTTTTTTATTTCACCCTGCCCTTTGAACCCAGATTAATATACGGCATTACTATCTTTTTAGTAAGCAGCATACTAGCACTTACTTTTAGAAAGAAATCTGCTTTTTTCTTAGTATTTTTAACTAGCGCGGTAATATCCTCAGGCTTTGTCGCGGCTAATATTAGGACATTAAGTATTGTTGCTCCAGTTTTGCAAAAAGAAACTGGCATAAAGAAAATTACCGGCGTTGTCAGCGAAATTCAGGCGATGCCAAGCGGCAGCCGATTTATTATCACAAACCCTGCTATTGAAGGAGTTGATGCTACCGATACTCCCGAAAAAATCCGCGTTATTGTAAGAACTAACGATAACGGTGCTAACCCTGGCGATACTGTTTTGTTTCTGGCATCACTATCACCACCGCCACAAGCGGCAATTCCGGGTGGTTATGATTTTTCGCGTTATGCATTTTTTGAACAAATTGGCGCAGTTGGTTACAGCATCTCTTCTATCGAGGTTATTAATAAATCAAACATAAGTGATAGCTTTATAGAGAAAGTCCGCCAAAAAATTGTAAATAATATTTTGGAAAATACTGACCCAAAACCTGGTAATATTGCAGTTGCGTTATTGGTGGGAGAGCAAAGCGGTATTGATAAAACTATACGTGATGAATGGCGTGTATCGGGCATCTCGCACATACTTTCAATCTCTGGCCTGCACTTAACCTTAGCTGCTGCGATTTTCTATTTTTTCAGCAGGGCGTTGCTGGCGATGATTCCGGTAATTGCTTTGCGTTTTAATATAAAAAAGTGGGCAGCGGCAATTGCGATATTAAGTAGCTTTGCTTATTTGCTTATTTCTGGCGCACCTGTGCCTGCGCAGCGTTCATTTATAATGACTTCGTTAATACTTATCGCAATTATTATAGATAGGACTGGCGCACCACTCCGTTCCATTGCATTTGCTGCGATAATTATATTAATCTTTATGCCCGAGAGCGCACTAGACCCAAGCTTTCAAATGTCATTTGCATCAGTAATTGCTTTAATTAGTTGTTATGAATTGGTGAGTAACATCATCGGGAGCGAAACCAAGAAGAGTATAATTAAGCGAACAATTTTCTATTTCCTTGGTATTATTGCATCATCACTAATTGCCGGAATAGCTACCGCCCCTTTTACTATTTATCACTTTAATAACTTTTCGTCCTACGGAATTTTAACCAATCTGATAGCTATACCAATTACATCTTTCATTGTGATGCCAGCGGGAGTGATTACATTATTGCTGATGCCTTTTGGATTGGAAAGCGTTGGGTTAGTGCCAATGTGCTGGGGGATTGAACTCGTCTCAGGCGCGGCAAAATATATAACCAGCCTGCCACAGCCAGTTTCATCATTACCCCAGTTACCCGATGCCAGTCTTATATTAATGGCTATCGGTGGCTTGTGGTTTTGCTTGTGGCTTACTAAACTGCGCTATTTGGGAGCGATCCCCGTTTTGCTTGGTGTAGCGTTAGCGCAGTATACCCATGTGCCTGATATAATAATCGATGAAAGCGGCAAGCTATTTGCAGTTAAGATTGACGAGAGATTTGTATTTTCTAATAAAAATCAGGAAAAATATTCACGCGAAACATGGCAAAAGAAATTTGGTAGTAGTGAAACTGAAATTATAGAAGACGAAAAATCAGGCAAAGATACCGCAATTAATTGTGATGCTATCGGATGTATTTATAAGAAAGATAAGTTTACCACCGTTTTTGCCAAACAGCCACTGGCCTTAGAAGAAGATTGTGTTGGCGCAGATGTAATAATCAACTTTACCCACACAAAAGCCACCTGCCCTAATGCTCGAATTATAAGTTTGTATAATCTGAAAGAGGGCGGCACGCATACCATATTCCTATCTGATACGATTGAAATTGCAAGCGTAGCTCAAAAGAAGGGTGATAGGTTGTGGAATAGTAGGTAGCACGGAATTGTCACTCTCAGGGTGACAATTTTTTAAATCTTACCTTCCCCTGCCTTCAGCCCCATCTCTTCTTCTCTCAATATCTTCAGTAAATAATTTTACTTTAGCGTCGAGTTTAGCTGGGTAAGTTTCCCTGGTTCTTCTTTCTGCCACATCAAGTGAGTATGGAACTATCCTTTGCTCACCCTCGGCTAATTGGCGGGTTTGCTGGTCATGCTGGCTGGAAAGGGTGAGGAACGAGCAAATATCGGCAACAGGAAGCCTTACTAATATTTCTTTAATCATTTCCTTCGGCAAATTAAAAAATACATTTGGGCCGTATTTATTACTATTACGCTGTATCATCTGCCATGCCGTATCACTTGCTTTATCTACAAATTCACTAAAAAGCTCCTCAGGATAGCTTGATACAAACTCATTTGCTAATTGGCGTTTATCTAAAGATAGATTAATAACTTTTGAATTTCTAAAGATACCAACTATCGCTTCTATGTCATTATCGGATTGTTTATGTTTAAGTGCATCATTAACCTCTTCCCAAGTGAAGGTAGCGCCAGCGCAAAGTAACAATGTAGTGAGTTTTAAAGCGTTTCCATTATAATGTACTTCCCCATTATAATCTAATATCCGTCCTAATAGAGTCTTCCCATCCTCATTCCTAGAATTAACATTACCACCATTTTCAATAACAAATTTTGTTGCTTGGGGTTCGTGTGCAGCTCGATGCAGTGGGGTACTGCCCATTTCATTTTTAGAATTTATATGCGCTTTGTGGCTTATAAATAATCTTAATAGTCCCTCAAACTGATCATCATTAAGATTATCATTGCCCAAAGCACAATTTAAGAGGCTAATTCCACTATGACCGTAAATTTTTTTGTTTATGTCACATCCGATATCTTGTAAGAAAGTCAAAGTTTCTTTCGCATCACTATAATCATCAACAGCAGCAAATATAGCATCAGTCATAATTGCGCCTTTACTAAGTAGAAATTTAGCAGTTTCTTTATGAAGATTTATTATTGCACGATCTAACGGAATGGCATTATAGTATCTTTCTTCATTTATATTTGCTCCCTTACTAACCAGAAATTCAACTATCTCAGTGTAGCCATTTTCGGCAGCAGAATCCAGCGGTGTCTCGCGGTGATTGTCTTTTGCATTTATATCAGCACCTTTTGCACATAGCAATTTAAGCACTTGTAAGCTACCTTCTTCTGTCGCAGCATCATGCATAGGTGTGCGATTTTCAGAATCTCTAACATTTACATCCACACCAAGATCAATAAGCATAGAAGCCACATAACAACTATTATTTAAAGCAGCTACATGCAGTGCATTAGAGCCATATTTATCAACTTCTTCTTTTTTTGCTCCCTTTTCAAGCAGAAATCGAGTGGCATCAATGTTGTTATACGCTACCGCATAATATAAAGCAGTCATTCCGTCATTATCACGCACGTCAATATCCTGAGTGCGCTCTGCTAGCAGGCGCAACTGCACCATATTACCTTCCATCGCCGCCATGTGTAGCGCTTTGACTATTGGCTGCCGAGGGGCTAAAGGTTGTGGAGCACTAATAATAGGTGCTGGATTAACAAGCGGAGGCACTTCATCAGTTCTCGGCCTTACATTTCTCCCACGTTCATTATCTTCAGCTATTCTTTTCATTTTTATCTCCCCTTGTTTGCCACTTTATCAGCCTCAGCCCTTCTCTTCTCAATATCCGCAGTAAATAATTTTATCTTCTCATCAAGTTTAGCTGGGTAGGTTTCTCTGGTATTCCTTTCTGCAACATCAAGTGAGTATGGAACTACCCTTTGCTCACCTTGATCTAATGGGCGGGTTTGCTGGTCATGCTGGCTGGAAAGGGAAAAAGCAACGCCGACATCTTCGATAGAAAGATATTTAAATAATTCTTTTCCTATCAATTCCGCTGGAAGATAAGGTAATCCAGTCCGTTCAAGGATTTTCGACAATGCTTTACTTCCTTTGCCTTCTATTTCCTTTCTTAGCTCTGCAGAATAGCTAACTACAAATTCAGGGCTTAACATTAATAAAGGAATAAGTGGTATTGGTTGATAAGTCAGAGTAGTTTTTGCATAATCAAATACACTAAATGCCGCGGCACTTCCGGAGGTATTATCTCTATAAAACTTTATCTGCTTTTTTGAGTAAGTAGCACCAGCACAAAGTAATAATTTAATAAACTCGGATATATCCTGATCATGACGTACTTTTAAGTAGATGTCTATTGATGTGTCACCCGAGTCATCTTGTAAATTTACATTGGCGCCATTTTCGATAAAACGCCTTGCGCTTCCTATTCTACCAAAGGCAGTAATATGAAGTGGGGCTAGACCATCATAGTCTATTACATTTATGTATGCTTTGTGTTTTATTAACAATTTTTGCAAAGCAGCAAAATCTCCATCATTTTCACTCCCTTCATGAGCAAGCAAACTTAAGGTAGTTTGTCCAGAGTCGTCTTTTGCATTAACATCAGCTCCGCGACTTAACAAAAATTCAGTTAATTCTACGTTACCACTTTGAGCCGCAATATGTAGGGCAGATCTATTAAAATCATCCAGCGAATAAATATTCGCGCCTTTAGAAATCATGAAGATCGCAGCATTAGTACGTCCAGCACAAATAGCTTGATACAGGACAGTAGAGCCAAAAGCATCACGAGCATCAATATTTTTTGTATTTTGGGTTAATAACGCTAAAGCTGCTATATCGCCCGATTTTGCAGCCTCGTGTATGGATATATTACTCGAATAGTCCATTAAAATAAAATTATCCTGTCCTGCATCAGTTCTCGGCCTTACATTTCTTCCATGTTCATTATCTTCAGCTATTCTTTTCATTTTTATCTCTTCTTATTTTTTTGATATCCCTTGCGAGCCTTTGTACTTCTTTTCAATTTCCGCTTTAACCCTGTTTGCTTTTTTCTTATCTTCAGAACTTGGTTCTTTTTCTTCAGGCTTTGCTGCTATGGCTGGCTTTTCATCTTTCCATTCTTGCTCAAGTTTCTCAGCAAAGTTTTTTTCTTTGTATCTTACAGTTTTTGCTTTTTCTGCAAAATTGCGGGTTTCAGCACCAGATGTCGATGAACGTGGGCGGATATCTGGCGATGTACTTTTGCTCAATTTTGCTTTCTCATCAGATGGTTCCTGAGCTGATGGATCAGGAATTTGCCTAAATTTATAGGTTAGTTGCCTTGGTGCTTTATGGCTTGCTTTGACTAAAAATTCTTTTTGCCAGCTTGTCCTGCGTGAATTTTCAATCTTATCATCAGATTTTGAGCCTGATGAATCTGATTTATCGCTTTGCGAATCATTGCGCATTTTAAAAATTGGCCCTTCAATCTTAGCACTGTTAATCACATTAACGTATGTACTAATAAAATCCACTAATCTTATCATATCATCAGATT
This sequence comes from Rickettsiaceae bacterium, assembly GCA_021323415.1. GTDB lineage: Bacteria > Pseudomonadota > Alphaproteobacteria > Rickettsiales > UBA6187 > JAJONM01. The sequence continues at coordinate 9,155 of JAJONM010000002.1, read as the reverse complement.
CTGAGCCTGATGAATCTGATATATCACTTTGCGAATCAGGGTACATTGTAGGAATTGATCCTTCAATCTTAACACCATCTATCGACTTAGATGTAGTAATAAAGTCAGCTGATTTTATCATATCATCATTAGAGTTTGATGAGGATATTGACGGCGAGTTGTTTTCTTCCACCAGGCTGCCAGAGCTGTTTAAATCCAGCTTCTTTTCCACTTGTTTTTGCGGAGCATATTTTATAACAGCAGATATACTGCGCTTTCTGCTATGTACACGCGGAGCTAATTGGGGAACACTTGAAGACAGTTTATCACCTTCCGCACCAGTTATACTTAATTCAGGCTTTTTCATAAATGATTGTGACCTTGAAAGCGACCTTGAAAAAGATGATAAACTGCCGCTGCTACCCAATCTGCTTTTGCTGGTTTTTAAGTTAGGTGGAGTTGGTTGGCGATTAACCAAATCTGAGTGCTTTTTCAAATCAGTAGTAGAATCATTACTTTCTAAAGCCAGTGTTATTTTTTCATTGCTAACACCTAAGGCGCTTGCAACTTTATCCATTCCGTCAGCTGCTTTTTCAGATATGATTCTCCATAAAGGCTTTTGCTTCTCAAGGATACTTAAGAAGTTAGTTACTTCTATTTTCTCCCAATATGGATTTTCATCTGTCCCATCACCAAACTTTAAAACATTTATAAAGCTTTTGTTAACTTCAATATTTGGAATAGATGATAATTTTTCTGCTATAGCTATTCTAATTTTTACAATTTCTTTTGTAGATAGGTTACTTTCTGCAATTTCGCTATAAGCCAATCCAAAGAATGGCAACGCTTTACCAATAGCTCTCTTTTCTGTAGTTAGAACTACTGGTACATCCTGTTCGTTACCGTTTGAATCTACTTCCTTTTCTGTAACTATTTTTCCATTAGCATCACGTTTATAAATAGCGACATCTTCTGTTAGTTCAATGATACGATTAATATCATATTTCTTTTCTTTAATGGTTTCTATTATGGCCGCAATGCCTTCCAGGTCATTTTTATTTTGAGCTTTTGCACAAGCATGATAAAGCTTAGTTAAAAGCAATGCTTCATAATCCACCGGTGTAACCAATACACCACTATCTTCTGATTCTATACGAATATGCTCTTTTGATCCTTTGCTCATTCTAAACCTCAGTTTTCCTACTTATTTTCACTTTTATTCAGCATTACAAATGTGTACGTCTTGTAACACGTTCTGTGAAGCAAAGCAAGGGATTAGTTAATTTATTAAGTAATTATTATTTAAATAATTTATAAAGAAATACATGCGGTTAAGCAATGTGATAATAGTTCGGGTAGTAGAAAAATTATAGGACGCCTCACTTTGGGTACTTATATCTTTAGCATTTGCCATCATTGCATGAGCCGACCGCAAGGAGTGCGAGGAAGCAATCTCGCTAAATTGATAGCAGATTGCTTCTCACGCTCCCTTTGATCGAGTAATATATACTAATTATTTACTATTATTAAGAATTGTGGAGAAGTTTGTTTAATATTATCCACTAAGCTACTGGCGACTATGTGCATAAAAAAGTTATCAACCGAAAATAGATAAACTATTCTTATTTTTCTATTTCTGATTATTTACAACAATCCAAATTTACACTACCCTATCGTCTTGGATAACTTTCCCATTATGGGGTGTTCACTTTGTATTGATGACGGTTCTCAGAGCCATCATCCTGGAAGCTATATTTTGCTAGCCGATAGGCGTTACAAAATAAGCTATCCAGGATCCAGGTCTTTTTAAATAAGAAAACCTGGATCCTGGATATTAACAAAATCTAAGGACTAAGAATGTCCTAAGATTTTCTAGAATTCCAGGATGACAATTTTTACAGAACCGACTCCTTCAATATTAAGCAGGAGAAGTTACAAAAGAAATACATTTTACAATACGTTAACAATCTTATTGGCACATGATGTTTTTTAAATTAAAGAAAAAATATACCGAAACGATAAATAAACTCAACGAAGTTGGGCTGGCTTTATCTACTGAAGATGACATAAACCGCCTGCTTGAGCGCATCCTTGAAAAAGCAAAATCAATCAGTAATGCCGATAATGGCGCGTTATATTTACTTGAAGGCGATAAGTTAAAATGCAGCATCGCACAATCTACTTCACTTGGAGTTACTTTTGGCGGCACTTCATCCGATGACGACGGTGAGCAGGTACAGGTTCCGCCGATAAAACTATATTCACGTTCTGGCCGTCCTGATAAAAAATTAATACCGGTTTACGTTGCCATTCAAAAACAATCTTTGAACATCCGCAACCTGAAGTTTTTCAGCCATTTTGCTCAAGGTTCAATATTTAACAGCATTGCAGAATATATCCCTGTTTCAGTTTTGGCAGTGCCAATTACTAACCAGAAAAATGAAGTCCTAGGCGTAATACATCTGGTGAATGCTAAAAACAAGCAAGGGCGTATAATTCCGTTTAGCAAGGAAATTGAAAGCCTTATCGAATCACTTGCATCGCAAGCTGCAGTTTCAATTGAAAACCAAACGCTTAAAGATGAGCAGCGCAATATCCTTGAAGGCATTATAAAAATGCTCGCGCTGGCAATTGACGCTAAATCATCGCACACCAGTAACCATTGCCAGGCAATTCCAGTGCTTACTGAAATGATTGCCAAAGCTGCAATTAAACAGAAAGATGGCTATTTTAGGGATTTCCATATGGATAGCGAGGAGCTTTACGAGCTTCGTGTGGCTTCATGGCTCCATGATTGCGGCAAGCTCACAATTCCGCTTACCATACTTGATAAGGCGACAAAATTAGAAACTACTTATGACCGTATCAATGCAATTCACGCACGGTTTGAAACTGTAGCCCGTGACCTTGAAATTGCTCACCTTAGGAAGCAAATAAAAGCTGCTGAGTACAAACAACAATTAAAACAGTTAAAAAGTGATTGGCAGTTTATTCAAAGCATGAATAAAGGCAGTGAGTATGTTGACGATGCAAAATTAAAACGCCTGAAGCAGATAGCCAATTACAAATGGAACCAAACATTAAATGGCGAGAAAATTAAAACATCAAAACTCCTTACAAAAGATGAACTAGCTAACTTAAGCATCAGGAAAGGCACGATAAATGAAGAAGAGCGTCAGATCATAAACAGCCATATTGATGTAACTATCGATATGCTAAATTCACTGCCATTTCCTAAAAACCTGCAACGCGTACCTGAATATGCCGGCGGCCACCACGAAAAAATGGATGGCACGGGATTCCCTAAAGGACTGACGCGTGAAGAAATGTCTGTACCTGCACGTATGATGGCGGTTGCCGATATTTTTGAGGCGCTTACTGCCTATGACAGGCCATATAAGAAACCGAAAAAGCTTTCCGAGTCCATTGCCATCATGACAAAAATGCGCGATGAAAACCACATCGACCCGGATATATTTGACCTGTTTATTAAAGAAAAAATTTACCTCAAATACGCCAAGAAGTTCTTACTTCCTGAGCAGATTGATGAGATTTAGGCAGGTCTTTAAATTATCGAGATTGGCCGAGGTCTTGAGGTATCAATTACCTCTGGCAAAGCCAGAGGCCTGAATGTGCACCGCCCAAGGCGGTTAAATTAACCAAATAATGGGATTCGTTCTGAGTTTTCGTCTACCAGTATTTGTTGCTTTGGTTAAGCACGATAAATATCACAATATGCAAACTTCAAATCTAGGCGTCATCCTGGAAGCCGATTTTCTCTGCGAGTTCTTCACAAGCAGTAAGAAAAGCGAGCTATCCAGGATCCAGGTTATTTTATTATAAAGACCTGGATCCTTGGTATTAGGAAAATCTAATGCCTAAGAGTGGCCTAAGATTTTCTTAATTCCAGGATGACTATAACACTTGTGGCCAATTATAACAACAGCTTACCTACCCCTAGAATCCGAAGGCTTTTCCTGTCCTTCACCCTTTTCATCAACTATAAGTGCATCAAAAATTTCTTCTTCCTTTATTCTCTCAGCAAAGCTTGGTGGTGAAGGCGGAGTCGGTTGCGGCTCCTGGTCAGGTGTGACAGTTACAGACTCTTTTTTTACAATTGCATCGAGCAGTAACTCCTGAATTGCTGCATGGCCTTTTTCGGCGGCGTATTCATATGCTGTTTTGCCACGCTTATCCTTTATTTTAGGATCAGCATCTTTGCTCAGTAATAAAGTAATGATTTCTGTCTTGCCATGGAAAGCAGCAACAAGCAGTGGCGTAACATCATTTTTATCTTTTGCATTAACATCTGCGCTGTTCTTAATTAATAACTCCGCAACGCCTGTGTGGCCATTTTGAGCAGCAATATGTAGTGGCGTAAAATCACCTTTAGCTCTTGCATTAACATCTGCGCTGTTCTTAATTAATAACTCCGCAACGCCTGTGTGGCCATTTTGAGCAGCAATATGTAGTGGTGTCGAATCTCGATCATTCTTTGCATCCACACTTGCGCCTTTATCAATCAGCAAAGCAGCAGTCTCTGTTCTGCCATATTGGGCAGCAACATGTAGTGGCGTGTAACCGATATTAGTCTTTGCCTTCATATCTGCACCAAAACCAATAAGCATAAGCATAGTAGCGGCATTACTAGTTCCTGCGGCTACATGTAGTGCAGTATAATTATTTTTTCCAACGGCGTTTATTTTCGCGCCACTTTGAATTAGCCAGATAGCAGCATCTGTGCGACCATATCGAGCTGCATACATGAGTGCAGTCCCGCCCTCAGCATCTAGAGCATCTAAATTTCCTTTTTCTGCAATCGGCCTGTGCAGCATGGTTATATTACCGGCTTTAGCGGCCTGGTGCAGAGTTGGCTCTCCAACTGTTAGCTGATGCAAAGGTATTACTGGCATTGCCCCAGGCAAAAATACAGGAATTAATGGATTATTCGCATCCGTTCTGGCTTTTACATTTCTTTCAGTTTCATTAAATTCATTTTTTCTTTTCATTTTTCACTCCTAAATTTACTTACCTATCTGCGCAGTATTTGATTATGCCAATATTACATTTACGTCATGTAGCATAATTTATACACATTATCAAGAATATATTAAAATATTAATTTTTAAAGAATCAACGAACGCTAGGTTTTTGTTACTTAAAATACTTTTATACTAGGTTTCAGTCTATTCTCTTTTGCCCTAATCCAGTTAAGGAACTGGCTGGTTGAATCGACCATGTCGTCATGAGCGCCATTTGGGAAAGCCATCATTTCAGCTTCATAATCAGCTAGCCATGCGCTTCTTTCAGGTAAGTATACTTTTTCGCCTTCTATGTAAGTTGTTACTCTGGAAAAGCGCATGGTTTTGCTGTCGTTACATTTGATTGGTATAATGACCAATTTGCTTTCACGGCGTAAATCCTGGATAAGCGATTGGCCGCTGGCTTTGTCTTCTATCAGGATTACGTCAGGATCCCATTTTTGGGCCATTGAGATAGTTTTACGTTTCAGCTCAGGGTATTCAGCTTTGAAGGCCATTACATCAAGCAGGTAGAATGCTTTTTCACCTTCCAGCCATGTGGTGCAGACGCTAAAATCGTTATTGCCACCAGCTTTGATGGCCGTATCCCAGCTTTGCACAATGCGCCCCTCCCCCGGCGGAGTGTTGTAGCGCTGGAACCACTTAAGGTTTACCATGCCGCCATCGAGTGGTACTGGCGCTTGCTGGTATTGTGCCGAAAATGCCCAGGAACCCAAATCTTCCTTAGCCAGTTCCATTTCCGGCCAATCTTCACGGGCGGGGTGTAATAAATCGCCTGCCTGTCTTGTGTATGTTTTATCTCCGATTGGATAAGTTGCGGTTTCTTCAGCAACCGCAGGCAGACATAGCAACTCCCAGCCCTTCTTTTTAAGTAAATGGCCGGTTAAGTCATCAACATGCAAACGCTGCATAACTACTACTATCACGCCGGTTTTTTTATTGTTCAGACGGGTCATGAAGGTTTGATCGAACCAGTCATTGGCTTTGTTGCGTAGGATATCGCTGGCGGCCTGACTGACATTGAGTGGATCATCGACAATCAGGAAATCACCGCCCTCGCCTGTTGCTGTGCCGCCAACTGACGTCGCAAAACGGAATCCCCGCTTGGTAGTTACGAATTTTGCTTTCTGGTTTTCGCCTTTGGCAATTATAGTATCGGGGCACATTTCTTTATACCAATCCGATTCCATCACCAAACGGCAATCAAGCGAATGCTTATAGCTAAGCTGCTGGCTGTAACTTGCCGCCATAATTTTGGCCGAAGGATTTTTACCCAGTAACCATGCAGACCATGCAACACTTACCGAAATCGATTTTAAACTGCGCGGCGGCACGTTGATTATCAACCGTTTGATTTTGCCTTCGGCGGCTTGCTCTAGTTTATCGGCGATCATATCGATATGCCAGTTGGGCAGGTAATCAGTGCCGGGGTCTACTGTAGCAAAGGTTTTGGCAATAAAATTGGTTAGGTTGTCCATGGTGGGACTCCTTGGTTGGGTGAAGTGCAAAAGTGAAATAATGCTGGCGTCATCCTGGAAGTCGATTTTCTCTCCGAACAAAGTGAGTAGCAAGAAAAGCGAGCTATCCAGGGGCTCAATTACCTCCGGCAAAGCCGGAGGCCTGAATATGAACCGCCCAAGGCGGGTTAAATTAGCCCAATAATGTGATTTGGTCTGAGTATTTGTCCACCTCTAACTCAATTACAAGCATAGGTTTTCATGTTGTGCGACGTCATCCTATGGCGTAGACCATAGGATCCAGGTGCCCTTATTTAACATGTCATTTTTTCAAAATGGCTTTATTTATTTTTACCTCGATACTGCGGTCGAGCCGCAGCATGACGTCCCCATAATAACAACATTATATAAACTGGCTTCTTCACAGGCTATTTATTGTAAAAATTACTGACGCATACGTCAAACGGGCCAGTCCCCCCGCCATAGGCGGGGGTTTCCCTGTTTGGATGACGAAAAACGAAAGGGCATGAAAGGGGAATATCCATTCCTGTGCTTAGGTCTAAGCCCTTTCAAGCCAAGCCGCGCGGCTTTTTTCTAATGCAGCGGTAAAAGTTTTTTCGGCTTTATCCAGCTTATCAAGGACAGGCGAATGCGCAACTTCGCATAAATATGGCATTCTTGTTGCTTCAATGGTGAGCTCTTGCGGAACTGGAGTCTCTGCAACAGATAAGAAAGCAGCCATATCATTTTCGGAAAGATGCTGGAATATTTCTTGCACCAATTCTTTCGGAAGAAGTGAAAATGGGCTTGTAGTTTTTTCCGATACTATTTTATAAGCCACATCGCCTGCTCTATTTGCTAATTGCCTATTGTATCTATCATTATAATTAATTCTAAATTCTGGTTTTAATGAAATGACTACTTCATCTGACTCGGGATCTTTATTTTTTACTAAGAATTCATTCATAAAAACACTTTGTATTGTTGCTACATCTTCAGGAGCAAATTCTGTTATGGCATCATTCAGCTCATTTTCTGTAACAACAGCTCCAGCAACAAGCAATAGTTTTAGTACATCGGCATCAAAATTACCTCTACATATAAAATATATTATTGGAGTTTCTTCATCGTTATCTTTTGCATTCACATCTAGTCTGTTTTTAATACCTAGAATGACAGCATCTTTCTTGCCAGACAGTGCCGCAATATGCAACAAGTTAGCTCCATTTTCAGTCTTTGCATTCACATCTGCGCCACGCTCAATCAATAAAGCTGCAATGCTGGTATTCCCACGTTCAAAAGCGGTTTGAAGTGGGGTATAACATCTATCACCTCCTTTTTCCTCCAAACATGCGCCACGATCAATCAATAACGCAGCAATACTGGTATCCCCACATATAGCAGCGCTATGAAGCGGTGTAGAGTTTACACAATCTTTTGCATTCACATCTGCGCCTCGATTAATCAACAAAGTAGCTATATCGGCATGCCCATATTCAACAGCTAAATTCAGCGGGGTATCGTCAACTTCACTTCTTGCCTCCAAATCCGCGCCAAGATCAATCAATAAAGCAGCTATATCGGCATGCCCTTCTTTAGCAGCAATATGTAGTGCGGTAGCTTCTTCACCTAATTTTGCATTAATATCGACGCCATTTTTAAAGCAGAATATAATTTGCCCTAAGTAACCTGAAGAGACTGCTTCATATAGCCCATATGGTGTAGCGGAAGATTTAGATGCGTTATAAACAATTTCGTGCTTAGAATTGCTTATAATCAGGTCTATAATTTCCTGATCAGCACCTTTTCTGTATAAAAGGCTAAGCAAAGGTTCGTTATGCTCATAATGCACACCGTTAATATTGTATACATGCTTAAAGTCAACATTAGGATTTGCATTCCACTCTAGTAGCAATTTTACAACTTCCATTTTATTGGGAATGTCTGTCATTGCAGCAACCATTAGTGCGGCGCCTTCCCCTAAATCACCTTGATAAACCGGCACTAAAGATTCGATATTTATATTCTTCTCCAAAAAGTATCTAATCGTCTCAACATCGCCATAAAGGACGGCTCTAGCAAACCTCTCTTCATAATATTGATACTCTGGTTCTATGTTATATAGCAGGTCATCAATGGCAAAATCATTTGGATCAGGACTAAATATATCTAAATCAACGTTCTGGACATTTTGTGAAGAAGTGATTGCATCTAATGTATTACCTTGATTCTGTGGCTGGGTAATAGCTGTAGGTACAGAACCATCTGCCGTTCTTTGCTTTTTTGTTGCAGCATCGTCTATGCTGTTTAAATCGTAAGCTTTTGTTTTCATTTTACCTTCACAGCAAATATTAATTTGTTAACATACCAATTGCGCGCGCGTATTTAATCAATACGCTTTAGATTGTCAATATTTATTTACACTATTGAGTAAGAATCAACTTCTCTGACACCTTTTTTCTACAGTACTACGACCTTATGCTTACTGCCTTAAAACATATTAATTCTTAACTTCCAGAAGAATACATTAACAATTACCAAAACAAAATTTATGGTAATATTATGAAACATCATTATAATAAAGAGTTAAAGCAAGACAACCATCGCCCTCTTTTAGCAACACATTCTAAATTACCAGAGCGCAATGCCATTGAAGCTCTTGGAGATAGAATACGAA
>JAJONM010000049.1 GCA_021323415.1 Rickettsiaceae bacterium | reverse complement strand
GGCGTTTTCGTCTTTGTTGATGGCTACGATTATACGGCTGTCTTTCATACCTGCCAGATGCTGGATTGCTCCGGAAATACCAACGGCGATATAAAGCTCGGGAGCCACGATTTTGCCTGTCTGCCCCACCTGGAAATCATTGGAGATAAAGCCAGCGTCAACTGCTGCGCGGGAGGCGCCGATGGCGCAATCGTTGATTTTTGCGGCGACTTTACGCAGCAGCTCGAACCTGAACCTTCTAGTTTTACGAAGCTTGATAAGCCGCTATCGCCCTTGGCGCTTGCATCTTCTGTGCTGGCACTGCCAGTGGTTGCCGCTTTTTCAAATGCGGTTGTGCGCACGGTGATGATTTTGATTTTGTCGGATGATTGTACGGTTGCAATAGCATTTCCGGCATAAATCGGGCGTTTGAAGGTGTCTGGTGAAATTACTTCTATTGCATCAGTGATTTGCGCAACGTCTAGGAGAGCTGCAACACGTGGCATAAAGTTTTTGCCGAAGGTGTTTGATGGCGCAAGGATGTGGCTATAGCTACCCGCCATACTTATAATTAAATTGGCGAGATTTTCTGCCAGCGCATGTTCATATGCCGCGTCATCTACTTTAATTACTTTGGCTATACCATTGATTTTTGAGGCTTCGGTTGCTACTGCGGCGCAGTTTTTGCCGGCGACAAGTATGTGTATCTCGCCACCGATTTTGGCTGCGGCGTTGGCTGTGCATAATGTTGATGCGCGAAGTGTGGTATTATCGTGTTCGGCTATTAGTAGTATTGTCATTGTTTTCTTCCTTTTAGTTGCAATCGCAAACTGCAAGTATAACTTTGATTCGCTATAAAACCATTACGTTATCTTCATTATACAATTATAAACTAATAGTGTTAACTATTCATTAAGAATAGCTGTAAGGACAACATTATATTGACAACCGTGAAATCCTGTCATTACTTGTGTTACATAAACAAAGCAAAAAATATGCACAACCATGAAGATATAAACTACTTTGAAATGACTTTAATGATGTTAATGATCTAATAGCTGGGGCACCAGATAATAGTTCTGGTGCCATAGAGCTGGATTACAAATACAAACCAGCAAGTTCCCTTTAGAGGTGCGACAACCAGAAAACAGTGAAAATTGCGACTTGTTAAAACTACTTCACCACCGCAACTAACGCTGGCCTTAGCGATCTATCACGAATCGTGTATCCAACCTGCATAACGTCAGCGATGCTGCCTGATGGCTGGTCTTTTACTTCGAGCTGCACCATAGCCTGGTGTATATTCGGATCAAATACTTCTCCAATCTTGCCAACTGATTTTATATGCTGACGCTCAAAAACCTTTTCAAGTTCCTTTTTCGTAATTTCTACGCCATCTTTCATAGATTTGAGTTTCGGATCGGTTGCAGCATCTTCCTGGGAAATTGCATTAGTCGCATGGCTTAGACTATCCATAACCGTTAGTAAATCGCGCGCAAATGATTCTATAGAGAAATTTTTGGCCTTCTGTACATCCATTTCAGCGCGTCTACGCGTATTTTGCATTTCGGCTGCGGTGCGCAGTAATTTATCATTAAGATCAGCGATTATAGCGTTGTAATCTGGTTCTGCCTCTGGTTGCTCTTGGCTAGCTTCTCCTTTTATCTCATTTTGCCATTTATTTTCTTGAACTTCCTGCTCAGAATTTTGATTCTCTTGCTCGTTTTTTTGATGTTCCGACATTATTATTTTCCTGTTATTTATTTCAACTTGCACTTGGCACTTGCACTCTGGTGATGCTTGTCTATATTTAAGTGCAAAATTAATAATTTCAAGACTATTTGGAGAAAATATGCGCCCATCAGGACGTAAAAACGACGAAATCCGTAATATTTCCATAGAAACTAATGTATTAGCTCATGCTGCCGGTTCCTGCCTCATTAAATGTGGCAACACCCATGTAATGTGTACAGCATCAATTGATGAGCAAGTCCCACGCTTTTTAAAAGGTAAAGGATCTGGCTGGGTTACGGCTGAATACGGTATGCTCCCCGCCTCTACTGCATCGCGCATGAGGCGCGAATCTACCAATGGCGGCCCTGGCGGAAGAACTCATGAAATACAAAGGCTTATTGGGCGTTCTTTACGTTCGATTACTAACATGGATTTACTTGGCGAACGCCAGATCATAATTGATTGCGATGTGATACAGGCAGATGGCGGCACGCGTACAGCCTCTATAACTGGTGGTTATGTGGCATTACACATGGCTATAACGAAATTATTTGATAAAGGGCTTATCCGTAAGCATGCCATAATATCAGATATGGCAGCGATTTCTTGCGGTATTTATCAAGGCGAAGCAGTAGCCGACCTTGATTATGCTGAAGATAGCAATGCACAGGCCGATGCAAATTTTGTGATGACAGGCAATGGAAGGATTATTGAAATTCAGGGTACCGCAGAAGACGAGCCGTTTGAAGAAGAGCAGTTTTTTAAAATGATGCAATTAGCGAAAGATGGGATAAAGCAATTGGTGGAGCTTCAGAGGAGGGCTTTAGAGATTTAGCTCGTCATTGCGATAAGGAAAAGATTGCTTCCTCGCGCTTCTTCCAGTCGGCTCATCGCAATGACGATTATTGATAAAGACATAAAATAAACTAACTAGAGGTACTAGGAAATGCCCCAAAAATTTACTCAAACCAAACTTTTAATTGCCAGCGGCAATCAAGGTAAAGTGATGGAAATCAGGGAGTTGATGAGTGAGTTTAATGTTCAGATAATCGCCGCCAGCGAATTTGACATTGCTGAGCCGGAAGAAATAGGCAAAACCTTTATTGAAAATGCTGAACTGAAAGCAAGATACTATGGCGGCAAAACTGGCCTCCCCGCTCTGGCCGATGACTCTGGATTATGTGTCGATGCATTAAACGGCGAGCCTGGTATATATTCAGCCAGATGGGCTGGTGCTGATAAAAACTTTGCAGAAGCTATCAGCCGCGTTCAAACGGAAATGACTGGCAAAGATAATAACAAAGCAAAATTTGTATGTGCTTTATCGCTTTACTGGCCAAACCTAAACAAAATGGAAAGTGTTGAAGGCAGCATTGATGGCACTCTAACATTCCCGCAAAAAGGTAAAGGCGGCTTTGGTTATGATCCCATTTTTATTCCAAAAGGTTATAATGAAACCTTTGGCGAGCTACATCACGAAGTAAAACAAAAAATTAGTCATCGTGCAGTTGCCTTTGACAACTTAATTAAAAAGTGTTTTAGATAGCCAAAATACAATTTTTAATTTAAAATAGTATAATGGCAATAAAACACGAAACTCCCAAGGAAGGACGCTTTACTCGTTCTAAAAATTTAAAAACTGATTCAATCCTCGAAGTGCGTGAGCTTATGCATAAGCTCGAGAGGATTGCTCACGAACTTCATAATATGTCAGAGGAAGAACGCGAGAAATTGTGGCCGCAGACAGCTACAATAAAAGCCCCTAAAAGCACTAAAAAAACAGAGAAAGAATTTCTTGTATCCCTACTAGCGCAAGCGCATAACAGCATAACAACAGCGGAATTTTTCAAAAAACACGATATCGATATCAATAATAAACACACGCGTGAATTGGTAAAAAAACAGTCCGAAGCTCTCGCTATAGTACACTAACAACTTAACAAGAAGAATTAACTTTGTCACTTAACCTCCTGACAAGATTAGCAAACAACAACGAGTGCACAATTGCTCTTCGGCGTGAGTTCCTACAATTTCATTCAAATTTCCGTATCGCAAAGAAAATTAACTTAGATGAATTTCCGGTAGCAAATCATAGGGAATTACTGAATAAATTATATAGCCTATCTAATGGTATTATCCTTGGCGAAGAGCACTTCGATAATTTAAGTGTCAGCTTCATTATAGAAAATATAAAACATTTATCTGAACTTGGTGTCAAAACATTATTTTTCGAAGGCCTGCAATTCGGCCTTGAACGCGGGCTAGATGGCAACCGCGATGAAAAAGATAGCGCCTATGAAGAATATGGTGAGCTTTTGGATGTTGCTCGCCTGCATAATATTAAATTGGTCGGCATCGATGCCCCAGCTTGCAAAAAAGGCGAAGGCCTCACGCGTGATATATTCATGAATATCTATGCACAAAGCATTATCAACAACATGCCGGATAAAGGAAAATGGCTGGCACTCGTTGGCATGATGCATTTAGGTGATAGTGTTTATATCAACCCTTTAAGCTTTGAACGCCATGCTGTACGCGGTCTTTCACAGCTTACTTCCAGCGTTGGCATAATCCTCGATTCAGTTGCGCCCGGCAATGAATATATAAAATTTAATGACGAATTTGCAGTATCACCCGCAAAATCTTTAAGTGCAGATTTAATCATTGGCACCCATAATAAGAAAACTACGGCTGATAAGCGTAGGATTAATCTCACAATCCACCATTTTGATGAAGTATATGAGGATTTCTCTGAACTTGGCATAGCGATAAATTATTATGACATCGATAATTTCGCCCGGCTTCAAAATAACCAATACCAAAAAGGAGTAGTGTTTTCACTTGTCTTTGATAAACTGCCCCCCCGTCCCGCTTGAGGCATATAAATATAACATAAAATCTAAGCTTCCTATTGCACAGGAAAATCACTGGCTGGATATCAAAACCAATGCATTCCTCAATGAAATGGTTTTCAGCGTACACGATGATATTGCAGAAAAAGCTGTTAAAGAAGTGGCTAATGTTGTAATGCGTTCTTATGAGAAGACAGTGGCTGGTGTGTAGTAAGTATATCACAGCCCTTGGTTGGAGCCCCCGCATCTCCACTCCGTTACGTGCGGGGTATGGAGCTAGATTTGGGTCTCCATCCAAAAGCTGCGAAACCCAACCACAAGTCACGAATTATGCTCGCAATCTACATCCACTGGCCGTTCTGCAAATCAAAATGCCCTTACTGCGATTTTAACTCGCATGTAAAGGATAAAATTAACCATGCAGATTTTGCTGCCGCTTATATAGCGGAGATGGATTATTTCGCCGATATTATCAAAGGCCAAACTATAAGTAGCATATTCTTTGGCGGTGGCACCCCTACCCTGATGCCGCCATCTATAGCAGGCAGTATAATCAACAACTTAAGCAAATATGCTAAACTTGATAGCAATATCGAAATTACACTTGAGGGCAACCCGACATCAATTGAAGCGGAAAAATTCCGCCAGTTTAAAGATGCAGGCATCAACCGCGTATCGCTGGGTGTACAATCCTTAAATGAGGATGATTTAAAATTCCTTGGCCGTGAGCATAGCAAAAACGAAGCATTACGCGCGGTAGAAATTGCCGCGAACGTTTTTCATAATTATTCATTCGATTTGATTTACGCCCGTCCTGAGCAAAAAATCAGCTCTTGGGAAAAGGAATTAACCGAAGGGCTGAAATATATAAAGAACCATATGTCGCTTTACCAGCTGACCATTGAGAAAGGCACCAAATTTTATGGCGCTTATAATGCTGGCGCATTTACTATGCCCAGCAATGATCTATCTGCGGAATTTTTCGAAGTTACCAATGATATAATGGATAGCCACAGCCTTCCTGCCTATGAAATTTCCAACCATGCGGCAGGTGGGTTTGAGTCGCGTCATAACCTCACCTATTGGAATTATGGCAACTATCTTGGTCTGGGCGCTGGAGCGCATAGCCGTGTGACTATCAATGACAAAAAAACAGCGCTGATGATGATACATTCGCCCGAGGGCTGGCTCAAATCAGTGCAGGATAACAAACACGCAATCCAGACAGAAACAGAACTTTCGCCGGAAGAAATCCTGGATGAACTAGTGATGATGGGACTCCGTATTAAAGACGGTATCAGCCGGGATAATTTCAAAAATGTAACCGGCTTTTCGTTTGAAGAAAAACTGCATAACCTGGATTACCTGCAAAATGCCGGCATGATTGTTGTGGACGATAAAGGCCTGCGCGCAACTAAAAAGGGACGCATTATGGTAAATGCTATTACAGGAAAGCTGTTGGAGATTTAACCTATAGGGCAGTTTTTTGTGAGGGTGAAGCTAAAATTGCAAACTAACTACCCCTACAATTTATCCTGAGTCATCACAGTTGGCGTCATGCTGAATTTATTTCAGCATCCAGCCATCAATTTAAACAACACTTTGCTATTTTATTGATAATATAACAATAAAACTAAACTACTCTGTATCTTATAACTCTGGATCCTGAAATAAATTCAGGATGACGCCAGAATCCAGGCTACAAGATAAACTGTAGTTTTCACGACCTGTTGTAAGACTCCACATAAAAATCTATAGAGCGAGAACAAACCAGAAAAAATTTCCCCCTCACTGGAAAAATTTACCTACACCTTATCACATTGCACATAAATATACTTAGCTATAAAATCAGCATATCATATTGATTTACAATGTTTTTATAACTGACCAGTAAAGTTGGCACGCATCTCGCTTAAAGATATGTAGCTATAGTTTATGTTTATGGTCGATTATAAATGAAGTTACAAAAACAAAGCCGCAATATTGCTTATAAATCAGCGCTTCGAAACCTTGAATCAGCGCGTGAACTGGCTGGTATCCAGTATATTGATGGCATAGCACGTGCTGATAATGATAATTATGCAGCAAAACGCTTTAAGTCTTTTCTTGTTGCGGCATCTATAGTTATGGTTGTTTCAGTGGTATTATTTGCCACTTCGGCACATTCTGCATCACGCATTAAAGATATTGTCTATTTTGAAGGCGTTAGGGAAAATACCTTATTAGGTTATGGATTAGTTGTGGGCTTAAGCGGTACAGGAGATAACCTTAAGAACTCCCCTTTTACCGAAAAAGGCCTGGCACAATTTTTAACAAAATTAGGAATAAACTCTAACGGGACTAATTTAAAAACTAAAAACGTGGCCGCTGTTACTATTACTGCTACCTTCCCTGCTTTTGCCAGAACAGGTAGTAAATTTGATATAACTGTTAGCACGCTTGGCGATGCAAAAAGCCTATCAGGTGGCGTTCTGCTAGCAGCTCCACTCCTTGGTGCGGATGGTAACGTTTACGGAATCGCCCAAGGCCCAGTTGAAATTGGAGGATTGATAACCACATCCTCCTCATCAAACTCAACATCAAAAGGAGTTGCAACTTCAGGGTTTATTACTAATGGCGCAATAGTTGAGAAGGAAATTGACTTTAATTTAAGCTCGCTGAAAACCTTAAAATTGGCACTGCGCAACCCTGATATCTCAACTGCCCGCCGTATCTCTGAAAATATCAATGACTCTATCGGCGAAGAAGCCGCAAAACCGCTTGATCCGGGTACTGTTGAACTGGTAGTACCGCATATTTATGGCAACAACGTAATGGGTTTACTCGCTGATATTGAGCAATTAGTTATCGAGCCGGATAAATCTGCTGTTGTAATTGTAGACGAAGCTTCGGGCACAGTAGTAATGGGTGAAGAAGTTAAAATCGACACTGTCGCGATTGCGCAAGGCAATTTAATGGTCTCTATCAATAGCAACAATGCCGACGGCTCTGCTGAATTTTCTTCTGACGTTTCGGGCGCAAATGGCACAACCAAACCTGTTAATGCTAATAGCAAACCAGGAAATGGACTTGCAATCCTGGCACAAGGCGCAAATTTACGTGACCTGGTAAGCGGCCTGAATGCCTTGGGAGTTGGTACGCGTGATTTAATAATAATTTTACAAACAATTAGGTCTGCCGGCGCACTGCATGCAGATATTCAGATTAGGTAATATGATTAATAGTTTGAAAAATATATTGAAAAATAGCCCCCATCATTTAACGGGCCGACAAATTTTGGGAGTAGCTGCAGCAATGTTAATATCTGCTAATAGTGCATCAGCCAGCACAACTTCCAACCCATTTTACAGGGCATATAACGGCTCTGCTGTAGTTAACAAAAATTTCAAGAAAGAAGAAAAAGAAATCGACCCAAAGACTTTGAAACGATCAAAGGAATTAGAAGCAGTCTTAATTTCAGTAATGACCGAGCCAATGTTCCCTAAAGGCAAAGAAGCTGGCCTCTACGGCGGTGGCCCGGGTAACGATGTTTACCGCTCATTAATGATACAGGAATACGGCAAGATATTTCAAAAAGGCAACAGCCTTGGAGTAGCTGAAAATATATCAAGAAATCTAACTAAGTAGGTAAAGATTATGACAACACAAATAGCAGAACTAAACCCCATAGACATGCTAAACGTCACAAAGCGTTTATGCGTTATTTTAAAAGAAGAAATTGAACTAATTAAAGAAATGAAATTAGGCCAGTTAAATCAATTTAATGAAGAAAAGCTAAAACTTACTTCAATAATGGAAAGCTACAAAGAAGTCCTAAAAAATAACCCTGCGATTGTTAGGTCTATACCAAAAGATATTCTCGACGAAATGCGCCAGGTTAACCGTGAGTTTGAAGAAACTATAGCCCAAGATGGCAAGCAAATTATAAAGGCCAAGAAAGTACATTCCATAATAATGGATGCAATTAAAACGGTGCTCGAAAACAGGAGTAAGCGTAACGCAGTTTATAACCAACATGGCCTGCTAGATGCAGGCAAAAAAAAAATGAATTTTTTACAACCGGTGTCGATAAGTGAAAGCTTTTAAACACAAGGAGAAATAGACAAGATGTCTCTAACTTCAGCATTAAATACATCTCTGACTGGTCTTAAAGTCGCGCAGGAAGGTATCACAGTTTCTTCCAATAACGTTGCTAACGTTGCGACCCCTGGATATATAAGACAAAGCATTGAACAATCAGCTGTGGTTCAGGGCGGCATTGGGCAAGGCGCTCAGATTGATGGAATTGTTGCTGAAGTAGACAAGCAACTGCTAAAATCAATACAGAACCAAACTTCAGATGCCGGTAAAGCTAATGCGCTGAGCTATTATTATGATAAGGCCCAAAGACTTTTTGGCCAGCCTAATTCAAATAACACACTAGCTAACCAGATTGACGAATACTTTTCCTCATTCCAAAGACTAAGTGACAACCCTGAAACTATTTCACTGCGTCTATCTTCAGTAAATAGCGCTGAGACAATTGCCAGCAAAATGAGCTCTATAGCTACCGGTTTGCAACAATTGCGCCTGGATGCAGACAAAGAAATTCATTCAACTATCAACACAATAAACACCCTTATAGACAGGATAGCTTCAAGTAATGCGAACATATCCACCTATCCAGAAGGAACAACCGGGCGTTTAGATGTAGAACAACGCCGTGAAGTTGATTTGCGCAAACTTTCCGAATACATAGATATTACCAGCACGGTTGATGAAAATGGGGGAATTTCAGTTCTGACTAAAAGTGGTGCACCACTAATTGAAAGTGCCAATACTTATCATTTGGACCATACTACAGCAGCTTCACTAGAAAACTTTATTAATGACCTTGCCATGACAGCTATAACTGTCCGTGCAGTAAATAGTGATGGCACACTAGATGCACCAATCGCAACCATTGCAACGGCAGGAAAAAGTGACACAATAACTGCAAACCTGCAGAGCGGATCTTTAAAAGGCTTACTGCAACTACGCGACCGTGATTTACCTGTACTGTTAGACCAAATCGATACTCTGGCCAATGCCTTTACAGAACGGGTAAACGCTATACACAATGACGGAGTAGCATTCCCTCCTCCTTCACAATTAACTGGAACCAGACCGATAAAAGCAGAAGACTCTGTTGGATTTAGCGGCAAGGTAATGATTGCAGTTTTAAACAGCAATGGAACACCAGCAAATAGCCCTTATGGTGACGAGACAGGATTCCGCCCGTTAACATTAGACCTGTCAAAATTAGATAGTGGTGATGGCGCTGGTTACCCTACTATGCAAACAATTATCGATGAAATTAATACTTATTTCGGACCGCCACAACCTCGCGCGTCAGTTGGAAATTTGCGTGACATACAGTTAGCAGCAATATCTAATAATATATCAGACGCAGGCACAGCGCAATTTGACTTGCAGCTGGATAACATTTCCACTCAAGGCTCTACAGTAGTGATAAACTCGATAACAGTTGTCGACCCTAACGACCTGACACAGACATATAATGCTGCAACCCTGCCAAACCCTAATACTTATACTATTGATGCCGGGAACCGTGAGCGCACATCAATACCTTTTACTGTAGATTTTGGCGGAGATGATAACCGCACTTCATATACAGTACGCCTTAATGTAAGCGTTACAGATGATGATGGCAACGTATCAACAGCTACCATTGACTATACTATTCCTGACAATCAAACTGATATTATAAATAAGCGTTATAGCGCCGACGCGGTTACTAATATTGCAGGAGACAGCGCATACTACATAGCACCTTCATCACAAGGTTATGCAGTTGCAAGCCTGGTAAATGCCAGTGGTTATCCTGCTTCTGCCGGTGAAGAAGGATTCCTTAAGATAACAACTAACAGCGGACAGAATTATGGCATTGCTATCGATGAACTCAATAGTCAGGAAATTGGCCTGCCTTCAACAGCAAGTAGTGATGTAACAAACCGTGGTTTTTCACATTATTTTGAACTTAATAATTTATTTGTCAGAAATGAAGATGGTGCGGTATCAGGCAGTGCAATAAATATGGCCGTAAGATCGGATATATCAGCTAATACCGGATTGCTTGCGCGCGGGGAATTATTCTTATCCAACCAGCCATCAGATACAGATTCTGCACTTTATACGTATGAGTTAGGTAGTGGAAATAATACCAACGTTCAAAGAATGGCAAGCTTAGGAACTGATGATATTGACTTCCCGTCAAATGAATCAATGCCATCAACTACCACCTCTTTTAGTGGTTATACCGCAAACGTTGTAAGTTATGTATCCACTCAGGCATTAAATAAAGCTAATGACAAAGAAGCCGAGGCCTTAGGGTTACAGGGGTTAAGTGACCTTTTGCAAAAGTCAGCCGGCGTAAACACTGATGATGAACTGGCAAACGTTATTAATTTGCAAAATAACTATGCCGCTTCAGCAAAAATATTAGCAGTAATACGTGAATTATTCAGAGCCTTGGAAGGCGCATTTTAGGGAGATGAGGTAACAAATGGCTATAGAAATTAAAAATTCAACAAATACACAGATACTTATTAATCTTGCAAGCCAAAGGCAAGATGAGTTGAAGAACGTTTCAATACAAATTGCAACAGGCGATAAATACACTGATTATAAAGGCTTTGCTGTAGATAGCAATGTCGAAAGGTTTATCTCCCTTAACCAGATGTCAGCTTCTACCAATTCGTTCATACAGTCGAATAATATTATAAATTCGAAAATCACTACAATAAACCAGGCCGTTGACCAATTGCAAGGCATTGCGGCTGATCTGACCCAATTAATAGCGCAAAGCCGTAACTCTGCATCAAGCGATGATATACCAC
This sequence comes from Rickettsiaceae bacterium, assembly GCA_021323415.1. Lineage (GTDB taxonomy): Bacteria > Pseudomonadota > Alphaproteobacteria > Rickettsiales > UBA6187 > JAJONM01. The sequence goes on along the minus strand of JAJONM010000049.1, from coordinate 2,212 downwards.
TGGAGACAATAGGCCAATCAATGCTCGATGACATTGCAGGCAGGCTTAATGTTAAGTTCGATGGTAATTATCTCTTTTCTGGAACTAAAACAGATACCATGCCAGTGCAAAATATCCACTCTGATATTTTAGGTACTGATGATGTGCCGACAGCTACTTATTACCATGGTGATAGCGTCTATGCTTCAATAAAAATCAGCAGCTCGCAGACTTTAACTTATGGCGTTAATGCTAATGACGAAGCTTTCAAACAATTAATTGGAGCTGTTCAGCTAGCTATGCGCGGTCATAGTGAAGGTGACGCGGATACAATGCAGGCGGCAATGGATATGGCTAACGAGGCAGTATCTAGCCTGGCATCTGTCAGAGCACAATTGGGTACATCCCAGAAAAACATAGCAAATGCCAACGCAACACATAGCGATGTGAAACTGATGACAGGTCAGAACCTGATAGAGGTATCGCAAACAGACGTAGTTGAGGCAACCACAAGAATGAGTGAGTTGCAGGCAACTATTCAGGCTACTTACCTGGCGTTCCAAAGGTTAAGTGAGCTACGACTTTCAAACTATTTATAAATTAACTTTAATTTGAGGTAATATTATGCAAACCGTTACTGAACAACCATCTGCCCTAAAGGCCCCTTTGGCGCCACCTATGCAGACAACAAAGAAAATCCATAGCCGCTTTGGTGAAATTGAGTTGGATTTAACAAGCAAAGTTACATTTAAGCACGGTTTGCTTGGATTGCCTGAGGCTGTTTCTTTTGGTTTAACTGATTTACCAAATATGAAAACGGATCAGTTCAAGTTACTTCAATCGCTTGATGATGATGCTTTATCTTTTATTGTTGTTCCATCTCAATACGATAACCAAATATATGAAAAAGCTGATTTAGAAGAAGCCTGCAAAACTTTAGGATACCGTCCTAACGTATTGTTAGTTCTTTTCATTGTTACTGTTCACGAAGAAAACGGGCAAAGACATGTATCGGTAAATGCAAAGGCGCCAATATTGGTAGATGCACTGACACGCGCAGCTACACAATATGTTTTCCAAAGCTCTGCTTATGCGATTCAACACAGGATATCTTAAAGGATTTAAGTCAGTTAGACGTTATTTATACCCGAATGTATCGGGTTCCTATTTTTCAAGCTTCTTTGCCTCATCCCATAAAACATCCATTTCTTCCAAACTAGAGATTTCAGGATTTTTGTTTCTCTGGGCAAGACGTTTTTCTATATAATGGAAGCGGCGTTCAAATTTTGCTATGCATCCACGCAAAGCAACCTCAGGATCAAGATCAAGTCTTCTTGCTAAGTTACTGGTTATAAATAACAAATCACCGTATTCCTCTTCTATATTGCCACCATCTTTGATAGCTTCCTTTAGCTCTCCGACTTCTTCTTCGATTTTGTTAAATATGTAACTTATATCTGGCCAATCAAAACCAACTTTCGCTGCACGTTTTTGTATTTTTACTGCTCTGGTAAGAGCTGGCAGGGTAACTGCGATTCCATCTAATAAACTTGCATGGCCGTCTTTTGCCTTTTTATCACGCTCTTGTTTTTTTATATTTTCCCATGAAGCTTCTTGCTCCTGGGCTGTCTTTATTTCAGCATCGCCAAAAACATGCGGATGGCGGCTAATAAGCTTTTGATTTAGCACTTCAACAACATCGTCAAACTTAAAATGTCCCAGTTCATCAGCCATTTAGGGCATGCATATCACCCTTTTCAATAGCATCAACAACTTCATAAGCCTCCTCAATAGTATGCGGAGATATTGACTCAAAATCCTGCTCTACATCCCACGGGCAGCCTTTTTCGGGATCACGCAGTTGGGCCATTATTTGCTTTAAGCGAGTGATGTTGTTCATAGATTGAAACCTTGAAACTTTGAAATTTGATTTAAGACTTATAATCTAAATTCATATAGTCGTCATCCTGGATTCTAGAAAATCTTAGGACACTCTTAGTCATTAGATTCTTAATATCCAGGATCCAGGTATTCTTATTTAATAAACCTGGATTTTGGATAGCTCTATTTTCTTACTACTCACGTTGTTCGTAGAGAAAATAGGCTTCCAAGATGATGCAAGATTAGAAACTAACGCACAAACTCAAACGTAATTTTATACGAAAAAGTTTTTTTATCACGATAGTAATCAGCAGGGACAGGGATAACAGGATCGGCATCTTCAAGCATTTTT
>JAJONM010000119.1 GCA_021323415.1 Rickettsiaceae bacterium | reverse complement strand
AAAGATGGCGGATTGGCGGTACTGTTTGGCAATGTGGCTGAGAAGGGCTGTATTGTAAAAACGGCGGGTGTGGATGAAAGCATCCTGAAATTTACCGGTAAAGCCAAGGTGTTCCATTCGCAGGATGACGCGTGTGAGGCGATTCTGGGCTATAAGGTTGAGGCTGGGGATATTGTGGTTATCCGCTATGAAGGGCCGAAAGGTGGGCCGGGTATGCAGGAAATGCTGTACCCTACATCGTATTTGAAATCTATTCACCTCGGCAAGCAATGTGCTTTGATAACTGATGGGCGGTTTTCCGGTGGTACTTCGGGGCTTTCTATCGGGCATGTTTCGCCGGAAGCGGCGGCGGGTGGTAATATTGCGCTGATTAAGGATGGCGATACGATAGAGATAGATATACCGAACCGTGGCATTAATTTAAAAGTTTCGGATGAAGAACTGGCTAAGCGCAGAGCGGCTGAAGTAGCTAAGGGTAATGATGCGTTTAAACCGGTTGGGCGTGTGAGGCCGGTATCGGTTGCACTCAGGACTTATGCTATGCTGGCATCTAGCGCGGATACTGGGGCTATCAGGGTGCTGCCTGAGGGGAATTAATTTGGATTTAGAACTAATTATTATAACTCCTTCCTTGCAAGCGAGGAGGGAGTTATAATTTATTTATCTAGTCACTCCAGCGCTGTCTATTTTTAGACTTTTCTGCCCTATCCAAAAATGTTTTAGAAGGGCTATCAGGCTCTGAATCAGAACTAGAATCATAATTTATCTTTTTAACTGGCTTCAGCTTAAAGTTTTTATCATTACCAGGAGTTGGTGATGGTGATGGTTCTGGTGAGCTTATTTCTGATTCAGAAGAATTTTCTCTATCAGAACTATTATCTAAGGGAGCTGAATAACCATCGTCATCACTAATTGAGCCTGCGTCTTTTTCACTAGATGCTTCATAATTTTCATCATAAGCTGGTGTGGTAGCTTTTAAGGCCGGAATGGGCAGTCCTGCATCTGGCACTACAAATGGCGAGTTTGCAAAGTCATGCGCTATTGTTTTTCTGATTATGTTTTTAATTTCTTCCTGTAAATTCTCCGTAAATATTACTGCAAGAACTTTACTATTTAGACTCAAATATTTTGCGATATGAGCTGCTAATTTATCTGATGTGATATTAATTAGATTAAGATTATTTTCGTTGTTTGCTGTAGTTACATTTTCAGCTGTGCCGCGAACTATTTGTTTTGCTTGATTTATTGCATTGTCGCTTGTTATTTTACTGACAAAACCAGCATCTAAAAGTGCATCATTTAAAATTGTACGAAGTTGTCCTAGTCTTGCAATCATTGAATATTTTTGTGGTGTGCTAATATCTAAATCAGTCTTTACGTCTAGTGTCATAGCCAGTTTCTTATAGGCTTCTACTGTAGAATAGTTATCTTCCTTTATTAGAGTTTCAAGGCTTTTGCATAGCGTTTTATGTATGCACGCTCTAAGCAAAAAATGATCGCGCTGTGTGAGTTTTACATTTTGCTTTTCCTGGGCCTTCTTTTCTGGAGATTGCACTTCTGGGTCGTATATCTCACTAAGCAATGAATTATATTCTACAGGGCTCAGTGCCACTTTTGCTGCTTGCTGCTGTGATATAAGTTTGTGAGTATGTACGTATTGGAGTAAGGTTTGTTGTGGTATAGGAGAAAGTAATTCTTTCGATGCTGACATTTGGTACATCCATTTTTTAATTGGTTAATAAATTAATTAACTTAACGCATACACGCTTTATAAGAAAATGGAAGTTTTAATTACAACTTGGCGGTGAGCAATTAAGCGACGAGTAATTTCAGAAGGCTGTTAAATACACCATTTAGGAAAGGATCGAGTGTTTTTAATTTCTCGATTAATACTGTGTTGGACAATAATTGTTGACGGATTTGCATTGCTTGTGCTTTTAACGAATTTAGCATTGCTGTATCGTTAGGTGTCATTTTGGTCTTGCGGGTCTTGTTTTTTGCCCGGATGATAGTAACTATTTGCTGCATGGCGTTCCTGATTACAGGATCGACATTGCTAAGCAAAATAGCGAAATTATCGGCGGTGCCTTTCATGCATTCTGTTGGCGCGATTGTAGTGACTGTTGCGGAGCGTGGCTGGCTGTCTATCAAGGCCATCTCGCCAAATACCGCGTCAGGCCCTAATCGTGCCAGTGAAATTTTCTGTCCTGCTTCGCTACGTGAGATTTCTACGCCGCCACTTAAGATAAAATATACACCATCTGGTTTCTCGTTTTCTTTAAAAATTACAGCACCTGCTGGAAAACTTACTGTTTCTATACCTGACATTTTAGTTTCCTCCGCCTACCATTGACCCCATCTGGAAGATAGGCATATACATTGCAACGATAATAAATCCTACAGTAACTCCCATACCAACAATCATTATCGGTTCTAGTGCTTCTGTCATCCTGTCTACCGACATATCGAATTCTTCTTCGTAATATTGTGCGGTTGCAGCAAACATTTCATCCATATTACCAGTTTCTTCACCAACTGCTAGCATCTGGTGGAAAGTTGGAGGAATTATTGGGCATGAGGCGTAAAGTGAAGAGAGGGAATTTCCTGAGGAAACACCTTCTTTTATTTTATCAAAACAGTCTATATAAACCGTATTTGTTACTGTCCTTGAAATTATTTCCAGTGATTCAATTACGGAAACGCCTGCTGCCGCAAGGTTACCTTCTACCATAGCGACTTTAGCTAACGTAGATTTCTGGATGCAATCGCCAATAATTGGCATTTTAAGTATGTAAATATCAAACTTTCTCTTAAAGTTTATATTGTTTTTAAGTAGCCATTTAAATGTAATATAGCCGCCAATTAAAATAGCCATTAAGGTTCCACCTTGAGCAGGGTTACGGCAGAATTCACTAATATTTACGATTAATTGTGTAGGACCTGGTAGGGAATGTCCCATAGCACCAAACATGGTCTGGAAAATTGGCACTACTTTTACTAACATTAACGCTATCACTGCAAATGCAACGCAAAGAAGGATAATAGGGTAGCTAAGCGCACCTTTTAGGCGTTTGCGGATCTTTTCATCTTTTTCTAGTTGGATAACCAGTTTCTGCAGGAACAGGGTTAGTTTACCGCTGGTTTCGCCAGCTTTAAGCAGGTTGATGTAGATGGTATCGAAAACTGCTGGATGTTCTTCAAAAGCCTGTGAAAGGGTGGAGCCTGACTCCACATCTTCCTTAATGCTTCGCACAACCCATTTAAAATTAGGGTTTTCCTGTTGGCTTTCTAGCATTTGTAGTGTTTTAAGGATTGGCAGGCCAGCCTTTACCATAGTTGCGAATTTTTTACTAAACACTACCAGGTCTTTAGTTTTTATACCTTTGGCTTTGTATTTCTTTTTCTTTGGTTGTGCTTTAATTACTGGGGATGATGGTGCATCGGTGGCTTCTTCTTTACCGCTTATAAGAATGATATTAGTAACAATAATTTTCTGGTTTTTAAGTTTAGTGGCAGCTTCATCGGAGTTCCTGGCTTCAATTTCGCCATTGGCTGCTACGCTACCTTGTATACCTTTCCATTGGAATATTGCCATTGTTAATCATCTACCATTAAAATTCGTTTAAACTCTTCAATTGTTAACGCGCCTTCTGCTATCAT
>JAJONM010000118.1 GCA_021323415.1 Rickettsiaceae bacterium | reverse complement strand
AGCTTTATTATCATTAGCATTTGCTCCTTTATCACCATCGACTACCAAAGATTTACCCATATCTTTCTCAGTCGGTACAACGGCAGCACCAGCATTAGTTCCTGGCTTACCAGCCAGATCAGTTACTTGAGCAGCTATCTGATCTGTAGTTAGCTGAACAACTTTTGGCATAGCATTTGGCGAATCAACCGATATACCAAGGCCTTTATTAGTTACTGATTGCATCTCGCCAGCAAGATTTTTAAATGTCATCTTATCGCCATATACGAATGTAGCGTTGGTCGCACCAGTTGCACCATCGATTTTTACAATGGCAATACCACCCCTGATACCAATAGTACCTACCGGAGTTTTTAATTGTACTTCATCTTTTTTACTAAGCGCACCACCTATAAAACGGAACGTACCTTTAGTACTGCGCATTACAAGATTACCGCTAGAAGTAGCAGGGTTATATACGAATTCATCAATCACAACGGAAGAGTTAGCACCAACAGTAAGCGCTGATTTATCGACAAAAAGCAATTGTGCATTGCCAGTAGCATCTGCGCTTACAGTATCCTTGAAATATATGTTATCGCCAAGTTTCAAATCCCGCTTAGCACTATCAGCACTAACAGCCGTAATATTACGGTTAGCTGCACCGATAACACCAATACGGTCACCCGCATTTGCGCTAGTTGCCAATAATACAAAACTCAATCCTACTAAAACTTTATTACGCATAATTACACCTGCGGAATTATTTTATTTTTGCTAGATATTCATCTGCACTGGCAACTACATCTGCCGGCACATTGTCACCCTTTTTTGCACCCTCCAGATACGACTTTGCCATCTCAAATGAATTTAATTTGAAATACAACACACCTAATTGTTGCTTCACCCTAGGTAAGTCAGGGTTAAATAATAAGATTCTTTCAAGTGCCGGAACTGCTGCTTCATAATTTTCCAGTTGCACAGCTAAATTGGCATAATGCATGGTTAAATCCACATCTGCAGGATTATCCAGCATTTTATTAAACGTCTGATTAAATTCTTCGGTAATAGTAGATTTATCATTAACTACAATTCTTTCTTGAACATCCGTAGGCGCTTTATCAGCAGCGGCATGAACCGTACATGCATATCCAAGCACTAACACTGTAGAAAAAATTCTAATTTTATTGTTGCAGTTTTGAAAATAAAACATGATTATAATTTAATTATAAGTTGCACTATTACTGTTAAACTTTACTTTATATTTAAAGTGTAACATAAATGTATTAATAAATAGTTAATAATTTGGTACAAATATGAACTTAATGCCAAACGTACACTTTAATAAAGACCAGATTATTTTCGACGAAGGCTATCCTGCAGAGTCAGTGTTTTTAGTATGCGAAGGCAATGTTGAAATCTACAAACAACGTGAACATGACCGCCTGACTCTAGCAAAGCTTGGTAAGGATTCTATATTTGGCGAAATGGCTTTAATATCTGATAGGCCACGTTCAGCTAGCGTCAAAGCCCTAGATGATGTTTGGTGTTATTCAATAACTAAAGCAACTTTCCTGCAAAGGCTAAACAATACCGATCCTACAGTCATGGCTGTATTCCATGACTTAGTTGACACCATCCGCGCAAAAAGCAACGCTGCATTGCTAAAAGAACAAAGCCAACTTAAAGAAAGCGAAGAGCCAGCAGATGAATTACAGCTCGTAGCCCGTAATGTTGATCTAAATACTGTCGTTCCCCAGCATACGCATGACTATCTCACCAAAGATAGCGCACTAAAACAAAAAGTGGAAACGATGGATATTTTTATGCGGAAATTATTCTATAGTTTGGTGGATATAGCGTTTAAGTAGTGTATAGGCACTACAATTCCCTTCGACTTTTTTCTTTTATTATAAACGATCGCTTTTAATAAAGCAGCTTAATGCTTTGTTTTTCCATCCTACATAGATACTAACACAGTCAATTTCCATATCGATTTTTATCTCCTTAGCTACAAAATCACTCTCAGCTTATATTGAGCTATAAGCTATAAAAAACAATGGGGATAAAATGAGAAATGAGCAACAGGATTATTTAAGAAGCTTTCATGAAAATGGCCATGCTACTATTCCTAATAAATCTAAAAATTATCTAAAAGAAGAAGCTAGTGCAAATTTCAAATCGGCACTGCAGGATATTTTAGCTGGACGTTTGGAAAGCGAAGCTTTATCTAAACTGGATAAGTCACTCGATATTCTTCTTTCTTATAATAAACGGTTAGAAAATATCGTCAATGAAGTATGTTTCAGTGCGGAGGAGGTTAACATCCTTACATTTTACAATAATCTACAACAAATTAAAAATTTACCTTCAGCCATTAATTACCTAAAATGTTTGGCTGAACCTTTAATTAATTACATAGAATACCAGATTGAACCCTCTGGTGATATAAGATTAGATCAATATATGCTAGAACCAGCTGAACAAGGACACGCTCTAGCTCAACGAATTTTAGGCGATTACTATACATATGAAGGACTACAACAAAACCTTACAGAAGCAAAAAAATGGCTTTTGAAGGCGGCTGAACAAGGCAACATTCGAGCCGAAATTTCTCTAGCTCAGATGGCTATGTTTGGCCAAGGTGAAGTAGGTAATCAACGCAATTACAAAGATGCCAGCAAATTGATTCAAAAATTGGTTGAAACAGGCCAAGAGCACCTTCTTCTCAAATTATTTCAGCGCTGTTCCTCTTTCTTAGATGAAACCCCACTTTATTCCCAAATTTTTGAAAACACAAAGATTGATTTATATATAAGAAAAAAGCTCATGGAACCATTTATGAATGGTATCAGGGCCATGTCAAGAAAAGACCTCACAGATATGTTGCTTAAAATGAAGCATGTTATTACTCCTGAAAGCTTCAAGACCGATACATTGCCTATACATATTAAAGCTTACTATGAGCAATATTGGCCAGTATTTGAAGCCATAGCTTCATTAAAAGATGTATCTAAAAAAGAAAATGGTATATGGAGCCCCCGTTACAGTGGAGAAGACATTTTTAGAGATGCTATAACTATACGAGAGCAACGCAAAAATTTATTTAATACGATTGACATCTTTAGCGCTTGCGGCTTACCAGCGGAAATAATTATTGAAATAGCCAGCAAATTACCAAATGGTGACCTACCTGTTGAGTGGAACAATACAGCTACATCTGTTTTGGAGAAAGCAAAACTCTTAAAAGGAACAATACCTCAAAAGCAGAACAGCACCACAGCTGACGGGCGCGAAGTGCAGGTATATACTAATATTGAACAATACGAATCGAACAAAGCTTTAGCGCCAGAAGAAATATCACCAGAGGCATACTTAGATAACCTATCAAAATCCAGGCAGGAGTTTTTTTCCAAATCAATTTTGCAGAGGATAATAGAAGAGCAAAGTAATCAGAAGACAATAGAACGGTAGTTAAAATACTAGGAACTCTAGAGCCAATGATATTCTTCATTGGCTCTAGAGAAGAAATATCAAACCTCAATGACCAACCCTTCCCTTGCCACAACACCTGCCCCATCCGGACGCATCTTGGCAAGCTTTTTAGCTCGGTCATCAAGTACGCTATCTGAGGCCATCGGATCATGATGGAAAGCCACGAAAGTTTTAACTCCCGCAGCATCAGCAATTCTTGCACCCTGCTGCCAGGTTGAATGCCCCCAACCTTTA
>JAJONM010000117.1 GCA_021323415.1 Rickettsiaceae bacterium | reverse complement strand
TGTAATCCTGTCACTACAACCATCAATTAATCTTGAAACTAGAGAAATCACAATGCATGTGCGCCCTACTCTATCAACTGTGACAGACCACGTTTCAGATCCTGCAGTTGATATTACTGTAGCAAAACTTCCTGATGGACAAGGTTCAAATATAAAAAGTGAGGTTCCTGTTATTGAATCACGCTCTCTTGATTCAATATTAAAAATCCGCAGTGGAGAAGTAATGGTAATAGGCGGATTAATGAAAAATGAAAAAACTAATGAAGACAAAGGTGTACCATTCTTAAATAGAGCGCCAATAGTAGGAAATCTATTCAAAAGTAAGGTTCAAACAGGAAACGTTGTTGAAACAATTATCTTTATAAAAGCTACCATAGTTCCAAGCCATGGTGTTTCTAGTGAAGATAAAAGTTTATATAAAACGTTTATGAAGAATGACCCTCGTCCTTTAGCGTTTTAATAAATAGTTGATTTTTTTGAATAAATAATGTTTATCATTAAAACGTTATTTATTCTCATCGGGTTATTATGAACACCATAATTCGTTATACACTTCTTACAGCTGCCAGAGATTGGCTATTTATTGGCCTTTGCACAATAATACTTATGGCATATGGCTTTTCTGTTTTTGTCGGAACCACCGCCCTTGTAGAACAATCGCAGATGGCAATGGCATATTTTGCAGGGTCAAGTCGTATAATACTCGTAATCGGAATGATTGTATTCGTTTGTTTCCATGTTAGGAGAGCTTTTGACAACCGTGAAGTCGAATCAATACTATCAAAACCGATTTCACGTACACAATTTGTTGTAGCTTATTGGCTAGGCTTTTCTTTATTAGCTATCTTGGTATCTTTTCCAGCAATACTAATACTACAACTGTTAAATAAGCCAGATTTTATTGGTTTATTATATTGGGCTTCAAGCCTGATACTTGAAATTTCTATTATTGTTGCTTTTACATTGCTTGCATCTCTCATTATGAAAAGTGCTGTAAGCTCAGTTATGGCATCATTTGCTTTCTATTTGGTATCCCGTTTAATGGGTTTTTTTGTTGCTGCAATGGATAGCCCAACTTCACTAATGGGTAACGGGTTAATAAATAAAATACTGCAATTTATTCTAGAAATAATCTCTACCGTTATCCCAAGGCTAGATTTGTTTGCAAAAAGCGAATGGCTTATATATGGCGTAACAAAGCAAAATGATTTGTGGATATTCCCAGCACAGTCTTTAGTGTTTATCTTGTTTATGCTTTCTATATGCGTGTTTGACTTCAAAAGGAAAGAGTTCTAATGGCAAAGAAACACAGGTTCTTTAAGTCAGATATATGCTTTTACCTCTTGCCATAGTACCAGATGTTCCAAGCGAACTATCTATAAAAGCTATGTCACTAGGTGATGAACAATTTTACTTTAGAACTTTAGCATTTCAGCTACAAAATGCCGGAGATACTTTTGGTAGGTTTACTGCCCTCAGGGATTATAATTACAATCAACTTTATCACTGGTTTACGTTGCTTGATACACTTGATGCAAAATCAAATTTTGTACCTTCACTTGCCGCGTACTATTATAGTCAGACTCAAAATACTCCAGATGTTAAATATGTAGCGCAATATCTAGAAGAAACTTCCATGCGTGATTTGTATAATAAATGGTGGTGGATGTCACAGGCAGTATATTTAGCTAATTACAAACTAAAAGACAAAGACTGGGCATTGCGACTTGCTTATGAACTGGCCTCCACACCAAGGAACGATATACCTATATGGGCAAAACAGATGCCAGCTTTCATTCATGAACAACGAGGAGAAGAAGAACAGGCCTTACAAATTATCAGCAGCATTATCAACAATGTTGATAACATAGATCAGGGTGAACTGAATTTTATGGCGTACTTTGTTAAAGAAAGGTTAAAAAAACTTGTCGAAGACCACCCGGAGTTAAAAAAGCTGGAAGGCGCTAAGTATAAAAAATAGACAATTGGTAGAATTATGCCAGGCGATGTAAATCTTAGTTTTACGCAAGCACTGCAAATGGTCGCATTAGCCCCGTGCTTATTAGTAATCTTTTATTTAATTATTACCTCTAGGAATAAAAAACTGGTTATAATCCCAGTATTATATTTTTTATCTATAATGTCTGGTTTATTACTATTATTGCTACCTGCTTTCATACCGCTTAATAATTATAGCCAATTAAAATTATTATTTGCTTTCGGCGATATTTTTGTTCCGACACTCAGCTTCTTATTAATATTCCAATTTTTATTAAACCGCATGCCACCAATTATATATTGGCCTGTGTTGTTAGTACCAGCTATCGCCACAGGACCATTTGTTTATAATATGATTTACAAAGATGAACTATGCTTTGGTATTGACACCTGTTTCTCATCAGTAAGCGCAATGCACCTTAACAATGTTTTGATATCTTCCTTCATATATATGCTCCTTATATTGATAGTATCAAGAAGATCAACAGAAATTATTGGTACACAGGAACTTAGAAAATATAAGTACTGGCTGGTACTATCACTAATTATTTACAATATATTTTTATTTGCACTAGAGCTTGCAACTGTGAAAGAAATACTCTTACCACAACGCTATATTTTTGGAAAAACAATGGTAACCATTGCATTTATTTACATGGTTATGACTTCAATATTCCGGGTGTTTACTGACTTGTTCGATATCAAACCGCTAATACATCTTAAGAGAAACACTTTAACAAAATATGAGCAGGAACTAGCAATAAAAATAGGACACTTACTTGGAAATGAAAAAATGTATCGCCAAAGTGGATTTAATCGTACAAAATTAGCTGAAACTTTACATATTGGGGAACATTTATTATCAAGAATTATAAATATTGAATTTAAGAAAAGTTTCAGCGATATTGCCAATGACTACCGTGTGCGCGAAGCAAGAGAGCTATTAGAAAGAACAGAAATTCCGGTGACATCAATTTCATTTGATGTTGGATTTAATAGCATAGCTTCGTTTAATAGGGTGTTTAAAAACTACACAGGCAAAGCACCTACTGAGTATAGAGAAGATATGCGAAAGGATATTATATGATTGATAGCCTAAAATGGTGTATTGAAATGGGAGCTGATGAAGCTATAGAAGATGTTGCAATAAATCGTTATAATACTCCGAAGTTAAAAGAAAAAAACACAGAGAATACAGAAGTAAAACCATTGCCACGTAAAATCGAAAGCCCAGCAAATACAGCTTTAAACACAAGAGAGCAGGCAGAGAACTGTAATAGCCTGGATGAGCTCCGAAAGATTGTTACAGGTTTTCAAGGTATTTCTATTACAAAAACCGCAACCAACACAGTATTTGCTGATGGCAACCCTAATTCCAATATTATGATGATTGGAGAAGCGCCAGGCGCAGAAGAAGATGCGCAAGGCATTCCGTTCTGTGGCGCAAGCGGAAAAATGCTTGATCAAATGTTTTCGTATGTTGGATTAGTGCGTGCTAAAAATTTTTATATCAGCAATACGTTATTCTGGCGACCACCGGGCAATCGCCGCCCTACTCCAGAAGAATTGGCCATCTGCTTGCCATTCGTAGAAAAACATATTGCACTAGTAAATCCAAAGCTAATTATTTTAGTAGGTGGAACTGCTGTTACTGCACTACTTGATGATAAAAATGGCATTACTAAAATGCGCGGTAAATTTTTTGATTATAGTAACCGCTATGTAGCCGAACCTATAAAAGTAACTGCAGTATTCCACCCTTCATACCTGCTGCGTTCCCCTGGTCAAAAGAAACTGGCTTGGCAGGATGCTCTTATGATACAGCAGTATATTAAAGAAAATGGGTTAAAAATTTAATCCGGCTTAAGCTTTGGCAAGTAGCACTTCAATATCTGCTGGCGTCTGAATTGAAGATGTCTCGATATCTTTTTCAATGCGCTTCACCAGACCAGATAATACTTTTCCAGCACCAACCTCGATAATTTCAGTAACACCTTTATTTTTTAAGTTGATAACTGATTCGCGCCAACGAACCATACCTGTCACCTGCTCCACCAGTAGCTTGCGGATATCATCAGGATTAGTAACTATATCAGCTGTAACATTGGCAATAACAGGAACTGATGGCTTTTTAACCTCTACTTTTGCGAGAGCATCTGCCATAATTTGTGCAGCTGGTTGCATCATCTTTGAATGGAACGGCGCGCTTACTGGAAGTTTTACAGCTCTTTTTATACCAAACTCTGAAGCAACCGCGACTGCTTTATCAATTGCAGCCATCTCGCCGCTTATAACCACCTGCCCGCCACCATTGTCATTGGCTGCCTGGCACTGCCCCACATCAGATACACTTTCAGCTAATTTTGCAGCGGCCTCAAATTCGACACCAATCAATGCCGCCATACCACCTTTACCAGCAGGCACCGCCTCTGCCATAGCATTGCCACGAATACGGAGTAATCTTGCTGTGTCTGCAAGAGAGAAGGCACCAGCAGCACATAAGGCACTATATTCGCCCAGAGAATGGCCCGCAACATACGAGCAAAGCTCATGCAACTTCTTACCACTTTGTTTTTCAATTGCACGCATTAGTGCTACAGATACTGCCATTAATGCTGGCTGAGTATTTTGTGTTTGTGTCAGGTCTTCCATCGGACCTTCAAATATAATTTTAGTTAGGTTTTGATTAAGTGCATCATCTACTTCTTCAAAAACTAACCTTGCTTCGGCAAAGGTATCATAAACTTCTTTTCCCATGCCAACAAATTGCGAACCTTGACCTGGAAATACTAATGCTCTGTTCATGACTTTCTCCTATTTACAAATTAGGCGGCAAGCTATAATAGATTCCTAAAGAATTTGCAAACCTGTTTAGCTTTTACATTTATGCTTAAATTACTGTTAGCTATATTTATCTATATTTGCCTTATATTTAATTCAGCCTTTGCTGGAAACCCTTTTAATACTTCTCCAAAAGATAAATCATTGCTAGAAAAAGCATTATACTTCCTTGAGAAGGGACAGCTTGATATGGCTCAGTTTGAGGCTAGCAAGGCAAGTGATAAGGATATATTGAAGCTTGTACTGTGGATGCAATATCAAAA
>JAJONM010000116.1 GCA_021323415.1 Rickettsiaceae bacterium | reverse complement strand
AAGTCCGAACACCATTTTGCCAGGTTTGTTATCAACTACTTTTAGAACATCTTCTAAGGAGTCATAGTAGTTACGTGTAAGACCAGTAACCATAGCATCGGCATCACCACATTGTACCATACATGCTGCGAAAATGTTCCTGTCGTTCTTTACCATACGTACGCAGTCACGGCGTAATGCGCCATCTCTTTGTAAGCGGTTATATAAGAAGTCAGTGTAATCATCGTTACGCTTAGAAATAGAAGCATTATGGATTTCGATTCCTTGTGGATCAACCCCCATTTCTGCCATTTTTTTCAGGATATGTGTCTCGCGCCCAATCAGTTTTGGTGTACCATATCCTTGATTGCGCCAGATAGCTGCCGTACGGATTACTTTTTCCTCTTCACCTTCAGAGAAAACTATGCTCTTCGGATTGCTCTGAATTCTGTCGAATATCAGGTTCATTGTGTTAGCAGTAGGGTTAAGACGTGCGCCAAGCTCACGTTTATAAGCATTAAGGTCTTCTATCGGCTTCTTTGCAACGCCTGAATCCATTGCAGCTTTAGCAACTGCAACTGGGATTGTAGAAATCAAACGTGGGTCAAATGGAACAGGGATGATATAATCAGGGCCATATTGCATTTTGCGTCCGGCATATGCAGTAGAGACTTCATCGGGCACATGTTCACGCGCAAGAGCGGCGAGCGCTTCAGCGGCTGCTATTTTCATCTCTTCATTAATAGTGGTTGCGCGCACATCCAAAGCACCACGGAAAATGTAAGGGAATCCCATCACATTATTTACCTGATTTGAATAGTCCGAACGGCCAGTAGCGATAATTGCATCATCGCGCACGCTCAGTACGTCTTCTGGTGTAATTTCAGGATCTGGATTGGCCATAGCGAAGATAATCGGGTTTTTCGCCATCGATTTAACCATGTCTTTTGATACTACGCCTTTAACTGAAAGGCCAAGGAACACATCAGCGCCTTTCATAGCATCTGCAAGGGTTCTTGCATCAGTTTTTACCGCATGAGCGGACTTCCATTGGTTCATGCTGGTGGTACGTCCTTCGTAAATTACGCCTTTTGAGTCGCAAAGTATTACGTTTTCATGTGGAACGCCCATAGTTTTTAAGAGTTCGATGCAGGCAATAGATGCGGCTCCTGCACCGTTAGATACGATTTTCATATCTTTAAATGTGCGTCCTGTAAGATGCGCTGCGTTAATCATTCCTGCTGCCGTGATGATAGCTGTACCGTGCTGGTCATCATGGAAAACCGGGATATCCATAAGTTCTTTTAATTTTTGCTCGATAATGAAGCATTCTGGCGCTGCGATATCCTCAAGGTTAATACCACCCCATGTTGGCCCTAAGTATTTAACTGCATTGATAAATTCTTCAGGGTCTTCGGTATCAACTTCAATATCTACTGAATCAATGTCAGCGAAGCGTTTGAATAATACTGCTTTTCCTTCCATCACTGGCTTGCCGGCTAATGCGCCGAGGTTACCCAGGCCCAACACTGCAGTACCGTTGGAAATAACGGCAACATAGTTACCTTTTGCAGTGTAATCATAGGCAAGGGAAGGGTCTTTTTCGATAGCAAGACAAGGAACAGCAACACCAGGTGAATAAGCAAGGGCTAAATCCCTCTGTGTCATCAACGATTTAGTTGGCAGGACTGATACCTTACCTGGTTTTCCATCTTTTTTATGGAAATATAAAGCATCTTCATCAGTAATAGCGACTGCTTGTTTTTTATCTGTCATTTTAACCCTGTATTGTTAATTTCTAACGGAATTTATGGATAGGCTTTATACAGGACTCTATTATAATAGTCAAAGAAAGCATTAGGTTTTGATTTTGCAGTGCGGTAGGGGGAGGAATCTGGAATTAAGCATTTAGGAGGTTATACTTATAAATGTTCATTTATGTTGACAGTTCGCCCCGGTCTCGCTAAAAAGCAGCAAATTTGAATCGAAAAATATAAAGGAAAAGTCATGTCAAAAGCTACCGATAAGTTACAAAAAGGTGAGTTATATGTAAGAATAGGCGGAATGGTCCAAAAAAAGAAAATTACAGACCTTGCTGGGAAGGATCTGACAATGGAACGGCGCCTTGAAGCAATAACACATAATACAATTGCAGGTAATCTTGTAGTAAAAAGCGTAGGAAACTCTAACCCTGCTGAAAATTTTTTTATTGGTAAAAGTCCTGTAAGCGGGCTCTCTGCCTTTGCAAAATCCGGTTTTAATCAAGGTGATTTTGTAATGTCTATTTTTGAAGTAAGCCAGGATGCCGCACTGCCTTATATTGCTGCTGCGCTTCTAGAAGAAAGTCTTAAGTTGTTTGTTAAGGATGAAAAATTAAGGTCACTTTGCGCCACACACTCAGTTAATTTAAACAGATTAACTGAAGGAGTTGGTTATAAAGCTAATAATTACATTTTCACAGCAAACCGTAAAATTGAGGAGGGTGAAATACTAACTCAAGATTACATTTATATGGGAGATGACCCTAGGCCTATGATTAATTGGGTGCGTACTGGCGTAGCGCCAGAACTTATGCAAAAAGACGGAACTGCAGTACCCGGAATTGATGGCAATGTATATACACTATATATTAGTGGTATTAAGTCTGTTGGTGATGAACTTTTACTAGATGCAATTTTTATAAACCCTAAGCAATACAAAATAGATCCTAACCAAGATGTAATCGGTAAATCTGGCACTACACTTTTTGCATATGATCGAAGGCTATTTGATGCGTACGCTAAAGAAATTGGTAATGGCCATAATATTATATTTAGAGAACAAGTTGAAGCACTTGTAAAATATAATTATCCGCCTCAATTAGTAGAAGTAGTAAAGGAGAAAGAGGCGGAACAAGCAGTTGCTAAGCCAGAACAGCAGCCAGAAGAGATACAATCTGGCACTGATAGGAATAACTTAAGGAAGTTAGAGCAAGGATTTGCCAAAGCCGCCTTAGAGCGAGAAAGTGCACAAACACCTAACCGATAAGGTTAATTAGTGTACTGGTTAAAAAACCCGCTTCTGTTCTGTAAAAATGTAACCTGTCAAGTTACATTTGTCCTTGACTGATGTAACATGTGCTGTTACTATAAGATTGTTAAGTTTAGTAAAATTAAGGTATAATTTAATGATAAAAAGCTTTGCGCATAAGGGGCTTGAAGCTTTTTTCGAAAAAGGCACAACAAAAGGTATTGACGCTAACCATTCCAAAAAATTAAGGCTTGTGCTTAACTTGCTAGATGCTGCAGAGGTTGTTGAAGATGTAAATTTTCCAAATTCCAGGCTTCATCAATTGCAAGGACAAAGAAAAGGTACATGGTCAGTTGCAGTAAATGGCGCCTGGCGGGTTACTTTTAGGATTGAGGATAAAAACGTTTATATAGTTAATTACGAACAATATCACTAAGGGGAAATTATCATGTCACGTATGCACAACCCGCCACATCCGGGAGAAGTATTAGAAGGGCTGTATCTTGAGCCGGCAAAAATAACGCAAGAATGTCTGGCAGAACATTTAGGAGTTGCCAGGGCTACTGTATCTAGGCTAATCAACGGCCATACTGGCATAACACTTGATATGGCAATGCGTCTTTCCTGTGCTTTTAGTACTACTCCGCAATTGTGGCTGAATATGCAGAACAACTATGATTTGTGGCAGGCAAGTAAAGGTAACTTGGTAAAAGGCGTTATACCTTTTAAGCAGGAAGAATTGAACTTATAATATCTTCAAGCACATCAGCATTGCCTTTTACCAAAACCACTTTGAATCTTGA